>JABMOT010000300.1 GCA_013202385.1 Fidelibacterota bacterium | reverse complement strand
TAACAGCTTACCCCTTTTGCAATACCTTTTGAGTTGCACTTACGAGTTGAATTCAAGTGTGTTTCCATCTGCGAAACAAGGAGGAATTATAAAACTGAGGTCGAGCAAACAGATTATACATTTTAGTCTGGAGATAATAAGGGTTTCACTATTCCTCGCTGGTTGCTGCCGTTTCAAGACTGGAATATATATATGCTACATTGACCTAATTGTGTAAAATAATTCCTACTATCATTAAATCTTCAAAATTCATAAATCTAGTAAATTCAAATGTATAGCTTATAAAATCTATTCTGGCATAATTATTGGAATTAATGGAAAGAATGAGTGAACTTAGTTTTAAATCAGCAACTGATATCGGAATGTCAATGAGTGATAAAGTTATCCTGGTTATTGAGGATGATAGCGGCATTAGGCGCGCAATAAACACTTTATTATCCCGTAAAGGCTATACGGTGATCGAAGCAAGCCATGGACGCGAGGGTTTGAATATTCTACAGGATTTTGGCGTTGATTTGGTGATTACTGATATATTTATGCCAAATATGGATGGATTAGAAGTCATCAGGTCCATTAGAAAAACCAATAAAGATCTAAAGGTTATCGCTATTTCCGGTGGTGGCAGGATGCACCTCACGGAAAGTCTTCACTGGGCGGAAGCTTTTGGCGCGAATAAGACGCTGACAAAGCCGATTAAACACACAGAATTACTCGAGACTGTTATTGAATTAACCAACTCTCAGCCGGCGAGCTCGAAGCTGCCTTCTGAATAGCAAAAGAATTTATCAGCTGGTGGGTGTAATGTATCTTCCGTACACCAGGCAATCCTAGCCAAGCACCCACCAACTTTCTTCAAGTCCAAATCCTAACAAAGAGGTGAGTGATTCACCAAAAATCAGCAAATTTTAAATCTACGAACCCATCTATTTCAATAAGACAATCTTCTTTGTACGTCTGCCAAAATCAGTTTGAATGGTATATAAGTAGATCCCAGTGGCCACAGTAACTCCTCGGTCATTGGTTGAATTCCATTGTATTGACTTGTATCCTGCCGTTTGTTGGCCATCCACCAATGTTTTAACCAATCTGCCTCTTAGATCATAGATAGATAAATGAACATAGGTGATATCTGGAATGTCATAACGTATTGTCGTGATTGGATTGAAGGGATTTGGATAGTTCTGGTGTAGGACCAGCTGTTGGGGTAAAAGCGAGGTAGCCTGCAAGGCTGCAACACCATTAGAACTCCCTGGAGTGGGCACCAGGGTCGTCCATTGAGTCGAACCATCAGGTGACCTCCCAAAAGCAATATCTGTTGCCTGAGGACCAAAACGAATAGAATCGATGATGGATATTCCATTTGTGTTTACAAGTGCCAGATATTCACCTCCGGCATTCAGCTTGAAGGGTGTATGGAGAGCTCCCTGATTAATGTCCTCATCGCACCAAACCAACAGGTAGCCTCCAGGTTCAAGACCGGTCATATCGTTCGGGAAGCTCCATTTTGTGAGATTGTCTGGACTATCAGTCAAATACAATCCTGACAGATTTATCATTTGATTCGTAGGGTTATAAATTTCCAGCCAATCGTCATATTGACCGGCTTCATCACTGTTCGTAACACCATTACTGGCTAGGAGCTCATTAATCAGGAGCTGCTCAAGGAAGTGACCTGGAATCTCAAATGGATAGTCATTGGCACTATAGGAATAGTATGCACCAATATCAGATGTGCTGCCATCATCATCCAACGGTCGATTCGGATCGCCGGCATCAATGGCTGGTGAATTCATGCTCAACTCAAGATTGTAGACTGATTGATTAACAAAGAGGGGATCCAGGAAAAGATTACCAAGCCCGGGGATGAGCTCTGTATTTGAGAGTGAATAACTGACGGCAATAGAAGAGAATTGATCGGCGTAAACCGAGGAAACAATACTTCCAGCGAGGATAGAGTTTACAACCTCAGCGGAACCGCCACCTGCTCCTTCATTTTTCTCATAACAGGACACACTGTTGTGGTTGTTATAAAATGTGTTGTTTGTAAGTAAAGCGCTGGAATTGTCTTTGATTGCAACACCATTAACGCATCCAATAATTACGTTCCGATCGATGATGACGTAGGAGTCCTGACCAACAGAAATGCCTTTGTCAGACGAATGATAGATCAGATTTGAAGTGAGCAGTACACCATTGGTCGCTTCACCAATATCGATGCCATCGGAGTTGTAACCAGCGAAATTGTATATGCGGTTATTCGAGACAATACCATCAGTAACGCCGTCAAGATCAATAGCGTCAGTATCTGGAGCATCCCCACCATAGAAAGTGCACTGGTCTATGCGGATGACTCCCCGTTTCACATTGATGAAATCACAGATATGTTCCGATCTGATTGTACAATTCGAAATGCTGCTGGAGCCGCCTTCAATATAAATTGGGAACTCAACATCTTGAAGATCCACAAAATCAAGCTGCAAATGGCTATCCTTGGCAGAAATGGCCCCGCGATGGATGATAGGGTTAACACCCCGTGAAGCGCCTCGAATGTTTGTGTAGAGAATTCTAGAAGTGTCCGTCTGGCTGCCAAAGGAGATGCCTCCCCATTGGCTTGCCCCTGCAGAAGTGTTGGCAGTTATGTTCACGGGATTGTTTAAACTGCCATTGATCAGGAGCTGGCCTTCCACAATAATATTACTGTCATCATGTAACCTGATTTCAACACCCTCGCTTATAGTGAGGGTGATTCCCGCCTCTACTCTCAAATTCTCAACAACAATGTAAGGTTGGGTTGCTACCAGCACTGTGTTCTGGTTGATGATCTGGGGAAGAATAATTTCTTCAGTCAATTGAAACAAAGCCGTAAAGGAGGTATCCATCTGGCAATCATACAGGAGGGAGGCTGAATCAGGAAGCCCTGCCCATCCCATGAAATGATACCCCGGTGCAGGAATAGCCTGCACCACCAGAGGCGTATTCTTAAAATATAATCCAGATTCTGCGGGATTCTTCAATGGAACATTATCTATGAAGAAGTTCCCAGCCCCTGTCGGTTCAGCAGCCACTGAAATCTCGATTGTGCCGCTCAAGCCCAATTCACTGTTAAACTGGTTGAACAGGATTCCCGGCCGACTCTGGGCAAATGACTTGATATCATCCAATTGATCTTCCCAATAACTCATGGAGGACACGCTACCTGAGCTGCCCCATCTTTGTATATGTCGTGGCATTTCTGCAGCGATTCCTGCAGAGAGGCTATCAACAATGTTGCTGACTCTTTCGTAGCGGAAGGTACTGTTAATGTGAGCCGCTGTCCTTTGAAGAAATCGATCCTTGAAAATCTGACTATTCATTAGATACTGAAACAGTAGATAATCTTGTAAGAGGTTATCCAGGAGGTTGTTATTGATGTTAGCTGGATTAAATCCACGATCGACATCAACAATGAGCCACTGCCATTTCCCACCCTCTGCCCTGGGTCTCCACCATTCACGATTGTGACTCCAACTGGTATTGGCACAATACAGAGTCATTGCAACATGATCAATAAACCCGTCAATATTCATTAACTGTTCAAGCTCAGCATAGAGCTCAGGTTGATTTATATCGTTGCTCTGGATAAATGATATCATCGAATTGTAGTTATCGAGATTACCTTCAATAACCTGTAGCCGGGTCCCGGGAGGTGTAGCCGCGTACTCCAGATGATCAATGTTTGTGGGATCAACTCCAAAATTTTCGAAAAAGTAACGGGTATCAAATTTCTCTCGGATATTATGAATTCCCCAGTAAGCACCATTGAGGAATAGGGCAGAGGGCTGATAGGCCATGTATTGACATTCCATCATTCCATCAACCAGACTCTCGGTCATGGGATCTCTGATCAAAGTCTCTTCCCAGTCATCGCCACCATTTCGAAAAACTATTCTGGAAAAGTCTGTTATCGCTTTGGATGGAAAAAGCTGATAGTTGATCAGGTCGTCTCCAAAGCGGTTACGGGTATATATGGTAAACGGTTTTTGGGGTTTGGTCCAGATGTTCATGCCTCCCAATCGGGCACCAGCGGAGATTTTGAAACCAGCTTCCATATTAGGAGTGAAATATTCTATGGTTACAGGGATCTCTCGTTGCTTGTATTCATTTTCATAAATCCCGATATCAGAATCCCAAAGAGTGGGTGGCTCTGCAATGAGAGAAATAGTGGGCAAGTAGCTTTGCTCATCAATGAAGTAACTGGCTGTTAAAGTGGGACCAGGCAGAAACCCGGCATCAAAAGATCTTGTTTTGAGCACGCTTGTAGCAGCTATTGGAATTGATCCAGAATAGAGCGGGGAACTGCTTGTGGGGCGATTCCCATCCAGGGTATAGTGTATTTGGGCACTGGGAGAGCTGGTTGATAGTGTCACTGTCTGAGCACCAGAATAAAATCCACTTTCGAGGGAAGGTGCAACCGGAGTCGATTTTTCGATTCCAGTTACTGATGGCGTTGTGTTAGGATATCCTGGTGTAGGCTCACCAAAAAAAGCCCAGCTGTTGTCCGAGATTCGTTTTCCAGATGAAATGTCAGTGAGTTGTTCATCATAATTACGGATTTCAATGATCTCAGTATTTTGGTAATTCTCTCCAATAAGTTCCAGGTCAAAACTCACATCAGAACTGCTTCCACTTACTTGATGGATTTCAACGGCAATCAGATTCTCACCACTTCTCAAATCAGCTGGATTGACATTGAAGTTAAAAAATGCTGATTCATCATTGGAAGAAACTGCCGAACTAGCCGGCGAATTATAGAAAATATCACCTGCAGGCATGTTGGATCGGAATTGTTCATTACCATTTAAGTATACAACCGCACCATCATCACGTTTTAATCGGATTGTGAGGGACTGGATGCTCTCAGGAAAATCTTGAGTAAATGTTTTCCGAAAATAGGTAGTGATGTATTTGTTTGATCCATCAGGTCCAAAACCCACTTGGGTCGCCTCATCACCGTCGCCATATCCAAGTTCTGCAGGACCAGAATTCCAGGAATTATCAATAAAAGCAGGATCAGTCCAGGCGGATCCCTGATCAGAACCATCGTCCAGATATTTCCAGAATGATTCAATGGCAACCAGGACAAGACTCTCGCCAATATCTGCTCTGGAGAGGACCAGTTGCTCACCGCCTTGGCTTAATTTGAAATTTGTATGATAATGCTGAGTGTTATATGAATCCCAGGGCCAGGTTTCTCTAACATAGGGGCTACCGGGACCATCATTAAAACCGTCTGCCCAGATCAATAAGAAACCATTCGCCTCTAGGGTGGTATTCGCTGGGAATTTCCATTTTAAGGGGTCTTGTTCGTCGTCGGAAAGGAAGTAGGTAGCCATGTTAACAATCGAGGTTGAACTGTTGTATAGCTCGATCCAATCGTTGTAATCACCAAAATCATACATCTCCGGAAAATCGCGTACGTTGGAGGCCAGAAATTCGTTGATTACGATATCTTGAGCCAGGAGTGGGAGCATTCCAAATAGGGTGAGAATCAGGATAGCTTTTAGGGTGTGGTTTCGTCTTCTCACGCGGTGTCCCCTGTTAGGATGATTCAGCTTTTTTAGGCTACGATTTCATTTTAACACAACCAATATTGTATCACACTTCAAATGCTGCACAAGTACTTTAGCTGTGACACTTCAAAATAGGTGGACAAATGAGATGTGGATCACTGTGAGGAGATGCGAGTATTCGAGAAAATGGTCAGGGAGTTATTCCGAAAACCACAAACTCATAATACAAAAAAAAGCCGCTCCACTGAGGAACGGCTTCCAGATAAACCCAAATGTCAGGAAACTTACTTTAAAAGCGTCATTCGTTGAGTTTGTACGCCAAGTGTGGATTCTATTTGGTAAAAATAGATCCCGGCTGCCAGAATTTCTCCGTTGGCGCTTCTAGCATCGAAGCGAAAATCATGCTTTCCAGCTTGAGCAAAACCAGAATACAGGGAATTGACCAAATTTCCACGCATATCATAGACCCTCAAATCGATCTGCTGAGCCACATCCAGACTAAAGCTTATAGTCGTCTCAGGATTGAAGGGGTTGGGATAGTTCGCGTGTAAGGATAGGGCAGTAGGGGCGAGGGGCTCAAAGTCAAGACCTACCGGGTTTCCAATATCTACCCAATTTGTGTTGTGGGTAAGAGTCAGGCTTTGATCGCCGGAGATGTTGCTAGCAGTGTTCCGCCAGGCATGATCACCTGGAGGGGCATCATAGCTGCCATTTCCGCTGAAATCGGCCCAGTATTCAATATTATAGGTTTCACCCGATTCCAGAATATGCATAAAAGTTATATCAAAGGCTGCTTCGGAGATAGCCGCTACTTCTTCAAAAGCGACCTGCTCACCCGTGCTGGTGAGTTCTACTCGGACCTGAAAGAGTTGTCCAAGATGGGGTCCAAAATTTATAAAATTGAGCTGCATTGAGAGAGCTGCACCGCTGCCCGCAGGAACGCTTGAAGCATTTCCAGGAAAAGTCACTAAAGACGATGTACCTGGGGCTCCTGAACCAATAGTCCATAAACCAAACGGATCTTCCAATTCGTGGCCATTGCTAAAACCATCACCATCCGAATCCAGTGAGGCTAGACTTGCATTCCAGGTAACATTGCCACTTCCATCTAGAAAACCGTCTTCTACAGCAGAACCAAATGCGTTTCGTGTTCCACCGCCAGCAGGATTAACATGACAATTGGCACAACCATTTTCGCTCCCATTTGGGATTTGGTTAACACGGAAGTTTCGTGCCATAACAGATTGATTCCACACCAAAACCAGGAGTGAAAAGATGATGAAATTTTGTATCGGTTTGTTCATTTATAACTCCATATATTTTTCGTTCGATGTAAAATATATGCCCATATCAAGTAAAGAAGATCAAAAATATCATAATTTGATAACGATAATGGTTCTCAATTACAATTATAAAATGGGGTATTGTTTGCAGCAAAAGTACCTGTCTGTGTCATATTTATACATGAAATCTGATCCACCGAAGAAAAATAAAAAAAGCAGGATTACTTTTAAAATATTACCTGATAAGTAGCAGCTTGATGGTTTGAGTGTACTGGTCAGCAAGCAAACGGCAAAAATAAACACCCGTACTTACGGGGTGACCCGTCTTGTCCATTCCATTCCAGATTAACTCATGTGAACCTGCCGATTGCAAAGCTTCTTGGAGTACAATGACTTCATGCCCCTGTACATCAAAGACGGCTACCTTCACCGAGGATTGTGAGGGTATTTGATATCGAATAGTCGTTGTAGGATTGAAGGGGTTAGGATAATTCTGAAATAGTGCGAAAATATCGGCTGTCTGCTTCTTAACCTCTTCATCCAGACTTACAGGCTGGATCATTTGAATTTTTATGGCATCGGCCCGAAGTACAGATCCAATTATACTGACTCCAGGATCGTGGACTTCCAGAAAGACTGATGCTGCGGAAGGAAGATAATAACGCCCCAGATTCACCCAGCCTCCGCTACCTGTATTTTGATTTTGATAGACTGAATCAATAGCGATTCCGGCAATTTTTAAAATGTACAGGGCAGCCTCCGCTGAATTGACAGTAGTTGGGACAATCTCAAAAACGTCATAGATTCCCGAGGTTTCAGGATGCAATGCAAAAGAGGCTGATGCACCTTCATTTAGCCATGCATAGCGGCTGGATTCTCCAAATGCTTGAGCCACGCTGGTGAACCAATTGCCAGATTCGCTGTAGCTCACGCTATCCTCATTGTCAATTACATAAAAGGGATATTGAACACTGGCTGTCACCACCACTTGCAGCTCAGGGTGCATGCTATCATTGCTTTGGATGATCAGAGTATCGATAAGCAAGCCCAACTGATCTGGATGGAGGTTCAACATCAGGTCCAATTTTTCCATACTTTGAATCTGAAATGGTCCTTGAATTTCCGTGTTGATAAACCCATTAGCACTCAGTATATCCTGGATGGTTAAGGCTTCAAGTCCACGATTGCTGATTTGAAGAATCTGCGTAACTGTCTGTCCCTGACTGACTTCTGCAAAATCGATAACCTGACTTGAAAGGCGAAGGTCTCGCTGACGAACCATGGCTGACAGTTTGATGACATCAACGGTCAGTTCAGCAGAATTTATTGTTTCAGGGAGTCTTGAGAAAAGTTCAATAACCTCAGCTTGACCTATTTGAAGCTCAGGGGTCGCCAGATAAATCCATTCATTTGCAGGCAAGGGGGTTGTGTAGTGCAACGTGTCAACCGTATTTCCTGAGTGAATGACAATCTCAACCGGGCAGGGGACATCGTTCAATTCTGGCACTTGCATAAAGATATGATAATAGCCCGCCTCAGCGATGTTCGGAGCCCAGGCAACATGGACTGGGTTATCTGCATCTACTTGAGCTTTTCGGGAGTCCACGCCCCAGGCCGCAGCGGAATTACCGCTCCAGTTCCCGGCGAGTTCATGATATTCAGAGTCGGTATTATCAATATAAATATCATCTGGGATGAGGGGCAAGAACACCGTACTCAGATTGCCTGATGTGTCCGTTGCTGCGAAGCCAATTTTAGCCAATTCTGATGAATACGGAATAATATCCGTCAGCCAGGTGTTGTCATCGGTTTGAGTGCAAGGGATGACTTGATAGCTTTCGTCTTTGAATTTGGCTGCAACAAAAGGTTGAGGTTGAAACAGCGGTTCATTAGACGCTATGGCATAGCGAAGGTTATCACCGGATCCCTGAACCGTAACGCTGAGCTCTGGTTGGGTTTCATCCAGGGTTCCACGCCAGCGCTGCATGGCTTCTATAGCCGTACAATAGCGAAAATCCACATCAGGATAAAGATCAGCAGATTCATGAGCCATTTGATCCATGAGCGCCATATTATCTGGGAAATCGACTTCTGGCAGATGAGCCCAGAAACAGGCTACCTGATCAACACCCTCGCTGGCATGAGCGAAGACCGTGTCCATCAAACCCTGGGAGGCGACTCGCTGGAATGGAGCCGAGCGGACATTCCAGGCAGGACCGTCACCCGGCAATTGATAATTGTCCAGTGAGGGTCTGAAGGGAACAAACGATTGAGGTGCCTGTGACCAATCGTAATTATTATCTGTTGGTTCTTCATTATCAATATGATGAACTGGCCAATCGTTATGCATGCTATAGGGGAGTATGTCATTCAAATAGTGTTGCCACTCATTATCCATGAAATGCCAGCCGCTTCTGAAAGATACTGGGAATACATTCTCCTCCAGCAGGAATTGGGCTAACGTGACATCAAAGTCAGCCCGAGATTCACCAAATGTTTGAGCCTGATTCCAAAAATACATACCATCCTGATCATAATCAGACCAGAAAAAGGTATGATAATGAAGCGACAATTCATCGCCATTGATCAATACGTTTTCGCCGTGATACTTCTGCATCAAATATAGAGTCATGATATTGGGCACGGGAACATCGGTGTTGGTTGCATAACGGAAAATGTTACCGGCCATCATCCACCAGGTCATTTTCATTGCCTGGCCGTAGGAATCGATGAATTGAGCTCGAAACGCCGGATCCATGACTTCATAGGCATTCATCAAGGGATTTGTATAGAGGTCGAGATTATAACTGCACTGATAGCGGTTTACAGTCATTCCATCCCAAATTGCTGTATCGGAGCCGAGGACCAGATAAACTGTCCCCGTGGAGCATACAGTCACAGGCATTGCACTAAAGAGTATTATAAAAAGTATGGTCCATTTGCGCTGCATGGTTAAGCCCCCTCGAATTTAGACTAGTTTAGCTTTTATGAGGGATAATGAAATGGCAAATTTATGAATTCATACTATTGTTGATTTCGGGAAATCCACTCGTCCAGTTCTGAAAGGCCTTTTGATGAAAGACTATACCTACCCTTGCCGTGACGCTCAAACCAGCCATAAACGTTATCGTAGAGGATGATGCGAGTCTTTGCTTCAGTCAGCGCTTTAGCGATAAACGCAGCCTTGCTTTCTCCGCTCACTCGCAGGTAGGTCGCAATGGCAATTGATTTTTGACGATAAGCCGTCATGATACTCTGCTGAGTCGTACTGCCGCCCTGATTGGGATCGCCATCCCTTTGGCTGAACTCCCTCAATAAGCGCTGAGTCTTCTTTTTAACCTGTCTGGGTTTGTATTCACTTGGATCACATAGGACATCAACCCCTCCAAACCTGGCGGCAGGGTCGATGACAATCAAACCAAGACCAAGCATTCGCATGAGTTTTACGATCCTTTTTCGGTGTTTTTTTAATGCTGGAATTCCCTTGGGAACACCTATGTAAACGGTGTTTGTGAGCGTAAGCCGATCTACAGCTTGAAGCAATATGGTAAGATTGAGAGATAATTTGAGCTCGACCACAACAATGGACGTATCACGAATAGCGATCACATCACAGTGTTGCACTTCACTTTTTACTTCATAGCCTTGGTTTTGCAGATATTCCTTGAGTGGGGGGTAAAGATCAACTTCTCGCATATCAATCCAATATTAGGTTTAAGTGAGTGTTACGATCTGAAAATAACCATCCACTGCGAAGGGTGGTCAATAATTCTTAGGATGTCAACGTTGATTATTTGAAAACCTCTGTTTTGCTTGGTCTTGTTAAAAAAGCGATAGAATGGAGCCCGGTTTTCCTCTGAGAAACGACTCCTCAACTACAATTCAATATGATTTAGAGAGAATTAAGTAAACTCTGTATATATTTAGGTATCAATGATATAGAGATATTGAGAATTTATTCTATTCATAAATGATTAGGAAAAAATATATCTTCTTATTAATTAGATACAAATATTATCATGTATATATAGTCAAAAACAGATGCTCGATAGCATTAGAGGGAGTTGAACCATGCTAAAAATGGTGATTGGTCATAGTGAGGACATCGATTCAACGGATGCCATCGCTGAAGTAATAGAACAATGTCGATCGCAACTCGGTGCAGAGATACCGAAGGCGGGTATTTTGTATGCGGCAATCGATCATGAATTTCAGACGCTAGTTGATGGTTTGAATGCCGCTTTCCCGGGAATTGCTCTCATTGGTTGCACCACAGACGGTGAGCTCTCCAGCGAGAGAGGATTCACCGAGGACGGTGTTGTGCTCACTCTATTTGCATCAGACACGATCAATTTTCATGCTGGAGTGGCAAAGGAAATCTCCAAAAATCCTGGTGAGATTATCCATGAATCGATCCAGGCGAATCTGGCCAATATAGAAGCGCCAAAGTTGTGCTTTATGACCAGTTCCAGTCTAACGACGAGTTCAGACGGGGTTGTGACTGAAATGCGCAAAGCGCTGGGGGAACATTGCACCCTTATTGGCGGGAATGCAGGAGATCAATGGCGCTTCGAAAAGTCATATCAGTTTTTCAATCATGAAGTATTATCTGATGCGATTCCCTATCTGCTGGTTTCAGGTCCTATTCTATTTTCTCATTCTGTGAGTAGTGGGTGGCAGCCCATAGGCAAACCAGCAAGGGCTACATCAGTTGGTTCTGGAACTATCAAACGCATTGGAGATGAGACCGCAGCCGCGTTCTACGAACGTTATCTGGGACAAAATCTTGATACGCTCGGTGAATACCCCCTGGCCGTTTTTGATGACGAAGCATTTAAAACCTTCTATCTGAGATCACCTATACTGGGTGAAAACACAGATGGGAGTTTAACCATGGTCGGGGATATACCGGCAGACGCCTGGGTTCAGATTACCCATGCGACGAGAGATAATGTTATCGAAGCAGCTAGCGATTCAGTTACCCATGCCCTTTCCTCGTACCCTGGAACCACACCTTCAGGCATCCTGTGTGTGTCATGTGCCGGCAGAAAGATGCTTCTGGGAACCAGGACCCAGGAAGAAGTTCAGCTGCTCCGCGACGCAGTCCCAGGTATACCCGTTGGCGGTTTTTATGCCTATGGAGAAATTGCACCACTAGAACGGGGAGGGGCGACTCGTCTTCACAATGAGACCTTTGTGAGTCTCGTAATTGGTGATATTTGAGCGATCCCGCACAGGATATTGCCTCACTTGAGAAGGAAATTCGTTTCCTGAGCAAGAAGTTGGCTCGCTCTGAAGCAAATCGCGTTTCCCTGGAGAAAATGTGGGATAGAAATTCTTCGCTTTTCATTACTTTAAATAAAGAAATTGAAGCCCAGGAAGCACTGGTTCGTCATAAAAACGATGAGCTTGAAGTGCTTGCCAAAAAACTGGCTAAATACCTGTCTCCACAGGTCTATTCCTCAATTTTCAGCGGTGCCAGAGATGTGCGTCTCGAAACATATCGAAAAAAACTAACCATTTTCTTTTCTGACATTGTAGGGTTTACCAGTCAAACAGATGAAATGGAGCCTGAAGATCTGACATATTTGCTCAACTCCTATCTTGATAAAATGGCTCAAATCGTTCTAAAGCACGGTGGCACACTTGACAAATTCATTGGTGATGCCATACTGGTCTTTTTCGGTGATCCAGAGACTAAGGGTATTGGTGAGGACGCAAGGTCCTGCGTTCAAATGGCCGTTGATATGCAGGCAGCCATTGCGGACCTGGAACAACTCTGGGCTCCCAAAGGCATCGCTCAGAACTTTCAAGTTCGAATGGGAATCACCACAGGCTATTGTACTGTGGGAAATTTTGGGAGTGAAGAGCGCATGGATTACACCATTATTGGCAATCGGGTTAACCTGGCCAGCCGCCTGGAGTCAAATGCTGCACCAGGTAGTATTCAAATCTCTCATGATACCTGGAGTCTGGTCCGTGAAGATATTCCCTGTATCAAGAAAGATTCCATTCAAGTCAAAGGCTTTGACCGAGTGGTCGATGTTTATGAGGTTCTCCTGGGGCACACCGACGAAGATGCATCTGATAAATTGAATGAATCACTGTGTGGTTTCTCGCTGAATATCAATCTGAAAGACTTGACTACAGATGATCGTAGCACTGCGATCGCTAAATTAAACGCAGCTATCGAGAGACTCCAAACTCTGTCAGATGCTTGAGTCTTCGCGATTCATTTTGATGTATACAGGAATATATCAAAATACTCCTAACTATCTATGTATCAGTCAGTAAGGTATATTAGTTAAATGTGATATTCCTGAATTGGGCTCAGCTGAGCTTATTCAATTATAGCCAGTACCAGGCTAGCTCGTGGGTCAGAAAAGAGTGGATTCGATTTAGGATTGGTTTTGTCTCGAGATCCTCTCGATGAACGCGCTTGGAACAGGCCGGACTCAAATAGTATTGAGTTAATACATCTATGTTATCCCTGAATGTCGGGTCATTTATAAGCACTACGGACTCCGTATTGTGGACCGCGCTTTGGGCATCCAGATTAAATGAGCCCACTATGGTCGGTCCATTCTGACCGAATGATGCGAGTTTTTGGTGCATGGTTTCTTCACCATCTGCGGGTCTGGGTATCCACTCATAGAGCTGGAAATTAGTTGTAACCTCCATGATATCAAGTGCAGCAAAATTAGCTGCTACAGATAGAATTGGATGGTTGTTTGACTCCAGGGAGTTCGTCAGAACGATAACCTTACCACCGCGTTTTGCATGCTCAGTTATTGCTTCTCGAATCCGCTTTGAAGGTGCAAAATATGCAGTGGCAATAAAGATGGGTTCTTCTGCGGGAGTACTCTTCAGTAAGATAAGATAAAGTTCTTCCACGGATCTGCTGCGATCGACAAGGGGATGATGAACCACAAATCGGACAGTGGCTTCACCGTAGCTCGAGTCAGGTTTAGCTGCATACCTATTTGATATTTCTGTCAATATTGATGGTAGTTCACGGCCTGTCTGATTTCTCATATCCTTCAGAAACTCTTCACAGATTTCAGCTGCTGCCGGGCCACGGACTTCAACATCAACATCATGCCACCCAGCCTTAGCACTCACAGTGTCTCTTCGATCGGGAATGCCCCCGAAGGCGTACTCGCCGGCGATGTTCATGCCACCGACTATTGCCCGGATCTCACCTCCTTCGTGGCCAGTAATAAAGAACTTTTCGTGGTCACAATAATCGTACAGAATAAGTGATTCTCCCGATCGCTTCAAGGCAGCAACAGGGTTTTGGAACAATCTCTCAATATTTTCTGTCCATTCGGTCAATTCATAGGGTCGGCTCGGCGCGTTTGTGGGAACAATAATCACACCCGCTTTTCGCATTTCATGAATGATGCGCTTTTCGCCAAATGGTAGCATGGGAGTGGATTGTGCAAACATGTCCACAACAACCGTAGCAGATTCAATGGACCCTTTAACATCGTATTGTAGAACAACGGGAATTCCAGCTTGAGCTCTTTCTGCCAGGACTCTGGCCATCTCCCTCCCAGCCTCATCATCAGTGAACAGAAAGGTTTTTACAAAGATAAAGGTCGCCGAGCGGATGTTTTCGTATCGCCGGGCAAAACTTGACACACCATTTACCAGCAGGCGGACACTATTATCAGTCCTTAGGGAGGAACTGGTGTTAACATCAAGCAGATTTTGCAGCGTGCTATCCTGATACCAAAATTGTGTATCAGTCCCTAAGGTCGTCTTCGTTTCTGGTGGTAAAATGAATGCACAGGATGTCAATAGAAAGAAAGCCAATGTGATAAGCAGTCTAGATTTCATTAATACATCGAACCCCGCTTAAAGCGCACACTTTAGATGAATTAAAGGGAAGGATATTTCTTCAATTGCACAGAATATTGGGTGAATGTGACCGTTGTGCATAGCCATAAATCTGGTAAAAGGACAACTCAAAGTATTCCCCAGATCCAATTTCGAGAATCCTGCTATTTTATGAGACGGACCACTGGCAATCTTCGATCACTTGCGACCAGCTTGAAATAAGTGGGATATTGATAGAGGCCAAACATCTGGGTTGGTTCAAGAATTGCCATTGCCCGCAATCCATTTTTCATATCCACAGGGACGAATAGAGAACCCGCTTCAACCCTGTGACTCTCAACTGCTTGCATAGAGGAAATAACGCGCCCACCATACCTATGATAGAGGTCATCGAATTCCATTTCAACAGTATCCAGTAAACAATATTGAATTTGATAGGTAGCGGGTTGCTGTATCACATCAAAGGGGATTGCATGTTGCTGCAATAGTTCGCTAAAAACAGCTGCATGTTCTGGCTGAATCAAGTAAGCCTGAGGTCTGGATACACTTTTTTTAATGACCAGGTCAGGCATGAAATTCGGGGCTGGAATTTGCATAACATTCTGAGTCTGACTGTCTATTACCGGGATATTCAGTGTCGCTTCACTTGATTTAGCCCAGAAATAGTTGTTTGGAATCCAAATTGGCAGCTCTGGCTTCGTCTGGCGGTTAAGTAAGGCAAGAGTCTGCCTTCGAATCTTTTTGTCCTTCAGAACCTCTAAAAGCAATCGAGTGTAGTTATTCACACGTTTGGGTAAATCATGATTGTCTTCATTGTCCTTCCGATAAACGCCGCCTTCAATGATAAATGAAAGCCCGCCATAAATAGCAGCTCCATTCAAACCACCGTCCATATCGGGAGCACTATAGCGTTGTTCTCCGTCAGGAGGAACCCCGCCAACAAAATAGCGCTGAAAATGGACTCCCTGCTTGAGCATGGCTTTGCCGACTCGATTAACCAGTCCAGCGCCCTCTATAACGAGGGCATCATCGAGGAGGGGATAATTGGCAAAATCCATCATGATTTCTGTCCACTCGATCCAGCCCTTTTCCATATAATCATCGCTGTCTCTGGCAAATTCATGGCAATCAATGGCCAAATGGGGTAGAATAGCTCTAAACGTTTTGTGCAAAGCCTGTGTTTCTGGTTGTTCCAAAATCATGTGATCGCGATTCAGGTCTGCGTCCACTGCATTTCTACGCTGATCCCGTTCAGCACCATCAGGATTCACCATGGGCATGAGCCATAATTCAATTCCACGACCTAACAGTTTTGGGTTTTCCTGAATGGCTTTGGCAAGATAGATCAGGGCTTCCTTCCCAGCCGGTTCATTCCCATGTTGCTGAGCATAAAAGAAGACGCGCCATTTGGCTGTTCGCATAGGATCTGAAATCCGAATCAGCCACAAGGATCTACCTTCGCCACTTTTGCCTGCCTCGGTCACGGTAAATCGAGAATCTGAATCGAGATCTTTGACAATCCGAGTTAATTCGGCATAATTGGTGAGCTGGGTATTATGCTCGAGTGCTTCAGAAATCTGAGCCCCTAATGAGTGAGCAATAAACAGAGTTAAAATGCAGAGCTTAAACAACCACTTCACTCCAGGCTGCGGAAGGTTTTCGGTGATAAATGGTTTCACTAGAATACCAGGCTCAATGAGAGGAAACGATTATCTTCAAGGTGTTTATGCAGCACATAGGCATAATCCAGTTTGATAATCGTGTTATCGATACGTTGTTGTAAACCCACGCCCAGACTTCCAGCGTCCACATCATTGTTAAATTGATAGCCTCCGCGGAGGAAGAAGCGCTGGACTACACTGCCTTCAAGTCCGATTCTGATCTGCTCATTTTCATCATTCAAATGTACTGCATCAATACCCAATCTGGCATTGAAGAAGGTCGAATGAATGAGATCTGAGGACAGCCCGAATTGAAAGCTTAGTGGTAATGGATATTTTTCAGTTTGTTTCGATGCCTGGAGCAGGCGATTTGGGAAGAGATCGTTGTCATCATGAACGATGAGCAGATCTGGTCCTTCAAATTGAAGATCAGCTCCAAAATTTCGCATAGACATTGCAATGGCTGTGTTTAGAAAATCAATACTGTAATGGGTGCCAACATCAAACGCGATACCTGAGGCAGTCTCATTCCAAATCCTCTGATAAACATATTTAGTGGTAAAACCCATGCTAAAACGGTCCGTCAGTTTTCGGGCATACGATGCGCCGATTACTATATCCTGAGAATCGAAGAATTGGCCAGTTCCATCAGGTTGCAATTCAGTTGTGATTTCCATTTTTTCCATGCCCAATCCTACGGCATGAAACCCTAATGTTCCCAGATCATGTAAATTAAGTGTGTAACCCACTGCCGTTAAATTGAAGTAGGTCATCCAGGGAACCTGAGAGAAATGCACGGAGTGTGAATGATCCTGTGCAATTCCAGCCGGATTCCAGAATAGGGCAGTCGCATCAGTGGACATCCCTGTCATAGCACCGCCCAGAGCGGCTGATCTGGCTCCAACAGGTATCTTGAGAAATTGAGCAGCAGCTGATCCAAGGTTGGGATTTTGACCTGAAACCAATGTGGCAAAGATCAAAGTGAATAGGGCTCTAACCCTCATTGTTCTATAATTCATCCTCAGGGTCCTCATTTGATCACCGCAAAACGATTAAAATATTCAAAGTTAGCGGCTTTGACCTGATAGAGGTAGATGCCGGCAGCTATTTCACGTCCGCCTTCGGCCCGCATATCCCATATCTCGGTTCCTGTGATCGACTCATGCGACAATGTTTTTATCAATCCACCGGCCAATGTAAAGATATAAATATCACATTCAGAAGGCAGGTTTGTGAATTGAATCTGCCGCAAGGGCTCTCTTCGCAATTCACCAAATTCAATCTCCCACAAAGATCCAACCACATAAGGGTTTGGAACCACGCGAATAGCCGAAAGCGATTCCTCCAATTTGTTAAAATCTGTTCTGCTATCCAGAATCCCAAATTGGAAACCATCCTGAATATTTGGAGACAATGCAGGTACTGAAGTCAGGGTCGCGGTTGTGCCTGCAGGTGGAGGATTATCTGGATTGAAGTCAAAAGAAACGGAGATACCATTAAAACTTAACGATTCACCGTCAAAAACGGTGTCTGCTTCAATGACATAGCTAAGGTCACTATTCAGAATACTCACAATTAAAAAGCGTAGATTTGATGTATCCATTGAAGAACCGATAATGTTAATCTGGTATGAACTATCCAGTAGGGCATCGGGGTTTTCAACCACAAAGTTGAGATCAAAATCGAGGACGGGAGGGATGTCGATATCTTGTAATTCCACCTGAGGAGTCAATGAAAGTAGGAGACCATCAACTGATACCAATTGAGTCCTTTCATCAAACTTCTGCCAGGGGAGCACCACAAGTGTATCTTGGCCAGCTATCTGTTCCAGCATAACTGAAAAGTTGAGACTCAGGTAATCTCCTGGACTCGGTGCTTTACTTGTGTCAGTAATTTGAAACTCAATCTTCATTCCCGGAGCGAGGGTGTAACTCACACCCACTCTGAATGGGTAGCCTTCTCGAATGACTTCTCCAGTGGTCATATTATGCAAATTAAATTTATTAGCAGGGACAAATTCCACGCCATAATGATCATTTCCTGTAAGACTTGAATCCAGAATTACCGCAAGGGCTTCCACGCCAGTATTGCCAATTTCAGAACGACCAATATAATCAAAATACATTCTATAGCTGTAGTCACTTAACTGGCTGATACTCAGCGGGATAGCATTGATAGAATAATTGGAAATACCGGTCCCAAAATGGTGGATATTTGCCATTGTTGCAGGAACAGATGCAGCGGCTGTGGAGAGGGGAATGATACTAATTGTGTTGACTGCAGCCGTGGTATTACCAATGGGACTCTCTAGACTGATGATGAGGGTATCTCCCTGATCGAAGGCCGTGAGTGAATACCAGTACTCAAAGCCATTGATTACGGAATTGTCGGTATAGGAATATTTGATCCCCAGATCCTCACCAATTCCATTCAAGCGATCGAAACTTGCCAGGGGAACTGCTTCCGCTCCGGTTTCTGGAAAGGTGTTTCTATCAATTTGATCCCAGCTAGTGCCGCGATCCACGCTTCTATAAAGATTGTAACCCTCAAAATCCAGAATCCCCGAAATTTCATCGGCCAGACCCTCAATGGCGTTGGTCCAATAAAGCGTGACTTCATTGCTGCCTGCCACAGCGCTTAGCGAAGGTGTAACAGGTGGTTTTGGTGTTTCGAAGTCCAGTGCGTACAGGTCCTGGGCTACCGCTAAATTGTTATATAAATCTGCTTCATTTACGCCAGCGACGATACAAGTGATAAATTTTAGTGTATCATTGGGACCTAGATTGAAAGGACCTGCTGACATGGTAATGACATATTCAGAATTTGAGGCTGGGTCAATCAGACTCACATCATCGATGTGAACATTCCCATCGCTGCCTGTGTGGATATAGTCATCTACCAAAAAGTTTGAAGGAAGATAATCCTGATTGCTGGACAAGATCACCAGCTGAAGTGAATCATCATCAATATCACCGCCGGCCAGATTATAGTGCAGGTCTGTAATCCCGCCCATGGACGGAGTCTCCAGAAAGGTCATACCGAATATTCCCGTAGCACCGCCCCATTCCGCTGAATAATCAGTGGCATCTCGAAGCGTTACGAAATCATTTGCAGCGTCGAAACCCAGGACATCGTCCAGATATTCAGGATCGCCACCACTAATATTTCCTATATCGAAATCCAGATACATAGCGAAATAGACGCTATCGTAAGTGGTCGCAGAATTATTGGTAATTTCATATGTGAAAAATAGCAGGTCTTCAGCATAGGCCAATCCGAAGGCATAGCCAGTTTGAGCCATTTGTATGCCCAGCTCCTCCACCGTGTTATTTTGATCATCGAAGACACAATAACTATCCTGGCTGGAGACAATAATGGGATTGCCAGCCTCATCCTTAACCGGCCAGCCTGAGATTGGCCAGGTGTTGGGCTGATCACTCATGGCTACACGGGCAAAATCTGGATTATGATAACCACCAACGGCTTCCCATTCTTCATTCTCAGTATAACGACCCTGGATCATATTTGCCTGGCGTCCTGAATCTGTATCAGGGGCGACACCGACGAAGGGATTGATACGGTAGATATAATGATGACCGCTATTGATAGGGAACTCACCGGATGGACCATCAGCGAGTCTTCTGGGATATAATTTTCCCCGGTTTTCGAAGAACAGTCCAATATTGCTGCCATTGTGTGTGCCGGCTGCACGATCCGTAATATCAGCCGCCTTCGCGAGAGACTCAGCTGGATTCTGTCTATCTCTATAGTTTTCGCCAGCCTCTAAAGAGGGTGACTGGATCGCCATAAGGATGATTGTCAGAAAAGCTGTAACCAGAAATTGTGATGTGGATTTGTGACTAATATTCATCATCCTACTCCCATCCAAGTGTAAGGCCAAGACGAAAATTTCTTGGGGGGCCATAATTTGAAGGATCGCGCATGTATGCTTCACTATGCCCGCCGACCAAGGTGTAATCCGGATCTCCAGTATCTGAGTACACATAGCGAATATTGGAGACATTGGATAAATTCAAAACTTCTAAAAAGAGCCGCCCATAGAGTTTACCAGGGAGTGGAAATTCTCGTCCCGCTTCGATATCGATGGAATAGGTAGCTGGCCGTCTTAGGGAGTTCAATTCTACAAATCCAACATCGCGTCCGCTGGGAGTATAGGGGTAGCCCGTGCTGGCTCGGAGAATAAAGCCAATTTCGGTTTTGGCGAAGGGGAAGAAATCTCCCAATCTGGGTCCTTCTCGGTTTCCCAATCTCCAACTGCCAAATGCGTTAAATCCATGTGCTTTGTCAAAATCCAGGAAGTAGAGTCGTGTAGACTCAGAGGTTCCAGGGTATTGTTCACCCTCTGAAGAAGCACTCCCTTTGGCGACAGAAAATGTATAGGTGATGCTGCCGGCGATTCGACGTCCAGCATTATAATCCAGATTCACTTCAAACCCTTTGGTATTGGCGTAATCTTCATTCACGATGAGGGTGTAGCCAACATACTGATTGGGAGCTTCATCTGTATATGGAGGGTAGTAATGGGTACCGATCAACCCTGTAATGTCCTTATAATATGCTGTGAAACGACCGACCAGGGCATCGTTAAACTGGTGGGATAGACCGACCTCGTAGGCAACCGTTCTTTCAGCATCCAGATTTGGCTGTCCAAAAAGGGGCTCTCTCACGGTCACATCATACTGAGAATTTTCATACAGATATTGGTATTCTGGGTTTTGAAAAAAATGACCGTACGCAAAATGGATTTTTGTTCGATCTGAAATTGGATGGGCAATTCCCAATCTGGGACTGATCTGGCTTCTGGATGCCGCCGGGGTCAGCACCGTATCGAGGAGGGGGTCATTCCGATAGGCTGCATTGCCGTCCATATTGTCAAAGCGTAGCCCGAGATTGATTACCAGGTATGGAAATTCAATTTTATCCTGAATATAGGCAGCGAGCTCAAAAGGGGCTTCTTCATAGTCATCAATATAGGGGTGATCACGTTGGGGATCGTAAATATCCAACAACTTCAACTGGTGGGATTTGATCTGAATCCCTGTTTTTATTTCATTCCATCTACCGGGCTGCCAGACCATATCACCGCGAACATCGATTGTTTTACTTTCGCTGTCCACATAAGTGGGAGGATTGCCATAAGAATAGAATTCATGACCGTTTCCCGCATCTGGGTTAAGCTGATACTCATTCCATGGAACATATTCATCCACTCTCATCCAATGATCCGTGCTGTCTGTGTCAAGCCAGATTCCCTGGCGAAAGTGTTGCTTGAATTGGGAAACACGAAACTCATAGAAGAGCCGTTCTGACAATGTGTGAGTCAAATTCAGTGCGATTTGCTCACTAGAGGAACTGTATTGGTAATATTGTTCTGGAGCATACAGCCAGGAGTGGCTGTAATTTTGCCAATTTCGCCATGAATTCCGATACATTGTATTCACCTTCAATCGGCTGATCCCGGTAAATGTCAGTTTTGCGAAATAGGAATCTGCTGTATTAAACCCAAAGGGCAGATAGCCATCGTGTCCAGTATGCTCTCCTGAAACAAAAAGAGCCAGATTGTCTTCAATCAAGGGTCCGCTCAATAACCAGTTCACGCGTCCACCTTCGGCTTTGAGACTGTCTTTGCCATAATGAAACGACCCAACCCGGCTTTGAACTCGGGCACTCCAATGACGACCACCTTCTCGGGTTACGATATTTACCACACCGCTGAGCGCATTGCCATATTCAGCATTAAACGTTCCACTCAAGAGACTCATTTCTTGAATGGCATCGTTGCCCAGATCTGTAGCAAATCCCCCCAATAGTGGATCCTGGACATACATACCATCAATCAGATAAGCGACTTCATTGGAACGGCCACCCCTGATATTTAAATTTGAACCAGATCCTACAACCCCTGCCTGGAGTGCCAGCGCATCGCCAACATCAGCAATAGGCAGGGCATCAAATTGTTCCTGGGTAATAACAGCCATGGAGGCAGTCAGATCCATATTGATGGAAACGGTAGCAGCTGTCACCACGACCGCTTCGCCTTCAAGCACTGCAGGTCGCATATTGACTTCAATAGTGGATGTTAGATCAACCCTGATATCAAGACTCTCAATGATAACGGTTTCATAACCTATAAAGGAGATTTTAACATCGTAGTTTCCCGGTGTAATATTCAGGATAATAAAATGACCGGATGCATCTGAAATTCGTCCATAATTTGTGCCTACCAGCTGAATGGTTGCCCCAATTATAGGAGTCTGATCATCTGCGTCTGTTATAGTCCCGCTAAGTTTTCCCGTGACTCCAGACAATAGGATGACCGGGAGTCCTATCAAAAGAAGGATGAAGCGGCTTAATTTCCGAGATTGGATAAAACTTGCTCGTCTAGGTGTTCTGTTCATCAGAGATTCCATTAATGGTTTGAAAGTGTGATAACATTGATTGTGCTTTTGTTTTATCGCGATGGGCACATTCTGTGGCTAAGGCATTTATTATTACAGAAATGGCAGCAAAGGCATTTGTGAAAAGAACATTCTCACTCTTTACCGATAAAACAACATCTGAATGAAAGCTTACTGGTGCAGCTGGTTTGTTGGTGATTGCCAGAACCTTAAGACCTTTCTTTCGTGAAAGTTTTGCCAGTTTAATCGTTTCCTCAGAGTATGGCGGGTACGAGAAGGCAATCAGGAGGTCATCCTTATCAAAAAAAGCGAGTTGTTCTAAAAAGCTGGAAGGTCCAGAACGGAGGGGGCTGGCAGCAATTCCAACCTGATTCAGCTGATAGGCCAAAATTTCCGACATCAAATTTGAAATCCCTAACCCGGCCGTATAAACCCTTTTGGCAACCAGAATAAAATCCACTGCAGCATTGAAATCTGAACGGTTGATTTGCTTAAGTGTATCGTTGATGTCCTGGACATCCTGATTGGCGACCCGACTCAGAACATCACCCTCAAGGGTCTCAATGCGTGATACGTGGTCACGGTTGATTTCGGTTTTCAGAATATTAACAATATCCTCACGCAGAGCAGGATATCCAGCATATCCCAAGCGTTGAGCAAATCGAACAACACTGGCAGAGCTGGTCCCCGCTTGGCTGGCTAAATTGTGAATGCTCCAAAAGGAAATCTCTTCCAGGTGATTCAGGATAAACTCCGCCAATAATTTTTGGTTAGGCGGTAAATCCTGATGTACAGATCGTATACGTTCTTTTACCATTTATTGCGTCCAGATAATATTTCTCGAGCCTGGAAAATCCAGGCTCGAGTTCGCTTAAATTTATTTGAGTAAAGTCATCTTTTTAGTGAGTTGAATGCCATTCGATGTAAGAGAATAGATATAAATACCCGATGGCAGATTTGACCCATTCACACTCTGGGAATATGAACCTGCAGCCATCCAGCCATTGTGCAACGATGCGACAAGCTCACCTCTGAGATTGAACAGATCGAGGGATGCAATGCCGTCTGCAGGTAATGAGAAACTAATTTCAGTGGAAGGGTTAAAGGGGTTGGGATAGTTTTGAGAGAGACTAAAAGTTTCAGGGTGAAGATCAATATCGTCAACTCCAACAGTAAAAATGGTATTATAGGCTGTTTGGAGGTCAACCATATTCGCCTCAAGAGCACTAAGAGTTAATCCACGTGCAACACCATAATAGAAATCAAGGCCTACGTTGGGTTCCAGAGTTATCGCTCCTGTTGCAGGGATTGATACAATACCATCATCGGGGTTGGTACATACCATGACGGTGTCAATCTGGTTGGTGTTCATCCAGTTATAGAGATCGGCATCTGAATCATTATATCCACTGTACCATACGAATTGAGAAAGGGAAGCCATTCCATGGGATAAAAACTTAAAACCGATATGGTTGCCGCTGCCACGGGTCATGTCCAGGAAGTTCCCCCCGGGCATCCAGGTATTGATACCATCATAATCACCATCGATCTGGGGGATGATCTCTAATCCTACACGTGCATCAATGGCAGTGTCTGCAGTGTTGGTTACGACCATATGAACGATGACATATTCAGCATCATTCCAGGCATAAGGGGAAATTGTGGCAAAAATATCTGGAGGTGCGAATGAATAAAAATTGTTGATGCTGGTATAGCCCTCCATGTCGCTAAGGGTTGGATCTGCAATCAGAACCGATGCCTCGTCGACGTCAGCATCTTCAGAATAATCGTAAACGGCAGTTTCATCCGTGCCAACCAGCAAAGTGATACGGTCGACTTGTTTGACAGGATCACCGGGAGCCATGGGTCCCCAGATCTCGATTTCACCGTAATTTTTGAGGTAAACGCCAATAGAATCTGAGTTAACATAAACTTGTGACATGGCTAGAATTGGCAGCAGAACGAGAAGTCCAAGCCTGATTTTGCTAGCATTTTTCATGATAAATCCTCCGTTATGTTATTGATAATATTAACTATTCCTACCAACCCATAAAAAAGGGTGGGATTAGGAAGAAAAGTCCAAGTACGAGAAAAACAAGTTCCAGGGGTAGGAGCCATTTTGCCCAGCGCTGCCAGGGGATATCTGCCAACGTGAGCACACCCATTGTCACTGCAGACGTGGGAATAATCATATTCCCAAAACCATCGCCCATTTGATAGGCGAGGACGGCTGTTTGTCGTGAGACACCTACAAGATCAGATAAGGGAGCCATTATTGGCATGGTTAAGGCTGCCTGGCCGCTGCCAGAGGGGACAAAGAAATTGACAATGGTTTGAATCATGAACATGAATTGCGATGAAATGATTGGATGAAGAGAAATAATCTGAGCCGAGAGCGCATTCAGCATGGTATCGATAATCTGTCCATCCTTGGCGATAATCAAAATGCCTCTTGCGAGACCAATGATCAGGGCAGTCATGACCAGATCCTTCGCTCCTGAAGTAAATGATTCTGTAATCTCGCTCACCTTCAGGCGGCCAGCGATTCCCACCAAAATGCCTGTGATCAGAAATAATCCGGCAATTTCTTCAATATACCATTGTCTGGCCAGGACACCCCAAACCAGAACCAGCAGGCCTGAAGCGAATACCAGGAGGGCCTGGTAATGTTGAGAGCTAAGGATTGAGAGAGAGCTATCTGTATCATCCAAATATTTTTCACGTTTTTTTAAATCAATCGCGTAAGTCATACTCAGGGATGGATCTTCTTTTATTCTCCTGGCATAGTGCATCACATACAGAATTGCGATGGTGGTGACGGTAGTCCAGAGTAGAAAACGATAACCCAATCCTGAGAACAAGGGGACTTCTGCAATGCCCTGTGCGATGCCAACGGTAAATGGATTCAAGAATGCGCCCGCGAAACCAACTCCCGCTCCAAGAAATGGGATTGCCACACCAACCATGCTATCGTAACCAATTTTCAGAGCCAGAGGTATAAATATGATAATGAAGGGAATGATCTCTTCACTCATTCCAAAAACGGCACCGGCGAGAGAGAAAATGGTCATAAACAGGGGAATGATTAAGATTCGGACTGTCTTGGATCGATCATGTGCCCTCGCAAGCGTTGAGATACCCGCAGTGATGGCACCCGTGCGTTGCAATATCCCAAAAACACCACCCACCAGGAGTACAAAGCCGATGATAAGAGCTGCATCGACGAAGCCTCTGATTGGAGCCATGAGGACAGCTCCAAAGCCCTGGGGATCACTTTCAACCTGGTGAAAGGTCCCTGGTATTACCTCTGAGCGTCCATTTATCTCATGGCTATCAAAAGCACCTCCAGGAATGATCCAGGTCAAAGCGGCAATAACCACCAATATTGAGAACAATATTACAAATGTATCTGGTGTTTTAGTGCGGATGGATGTCATTGAAGCCTTTTCCCCGTTATCAGGCTAAATCGGTCACCATTCATTAACAGCTGGACTTTCATATCATCAACGGCGAAGTTGTTAAACTTGTCTAATCTTATATTTTGGGCATGTCTGGCATCATAAACGATGACTGTGGCGTCGCCTAAAACCTGGAAACTACGATCGGGATTTACCAGGATAGCCGTGCTCTCATCGATGGCAACTCCGAGCAATTCGGGATGCTCCAGGACAGCACTGATAACACGATTATTACGACGACGTTTGATATGGTGCTGATCGATGATGGCCTCAGGAACAAAACCAAAGCCCTGGACAGTCTCAATATTGTTTGGAGCGATTGTATTATATGGCCGATCCTCATCTTGATTGATCAGCTCTTCTCCAGTAATCATTAATTCGCTCTGGATCGCCGCACCAGCGCTGGTTCCACTGATCAGACCGCCGCGCTGATATAAAGCTTTGATTTCTTCAAGCAATTGGGTGCCCAGGAGCAGGCGAGTGAGTCTAATTTGATCTCCACCGGAGAAAAAGATGGCCGTTGCATGGCGGATGCTTTCCAGATGACCGATTGAGTCGACATTGCTACTATCCAGCAACAAATAGCTGACTTCACCGGCACCATACTTTAGAATGTCGGCCTGTTGATATTGTGCAGTTTCCAGGGGTTCACTACTGGCCTGGGGGATGATGAGAAAGCGAGATGCTGACCCGCCGGCCAATTCCACCGTTTTTTTCATGATCTCAGCAGTTCTTTCTCCACCTCCGATTATAATCAAATGACCCATATTCTCGTAAACGGGTGCACCGGACTGGCATGACATGAAGAGTGTAACTAAAGGAAGGGCAAAAAAGGTTCTAGTTCGCATTGCGCATGAGCTCCAGTGCAATTTTAGTAGCGTTTATTAAATCCTCAAAAAGAATAAATTCATCATTTGAATGGGGATTCTGGGCTCCGACTCCCAGGTTGATGGCAGGAACACCTTTGCCATTGAGAACATTTACATCACTGCCACCAAATGAATGCAAACCGACTGGTTTTAAGCCGATTGCTGTGATTGCGTTTTCAAGTCGGAGGCGTAATGGAGCATCAGTCTCAATGGTATAGGGATGGAAATCCCAGGCAGAATCATATATAAAAGTGGCACCGGTTCCATCCAGCATTTTAGAGAGATGTTTCTGCAAAAATAAATCAAGCGCTTCGACCTTGGCAATGGTGGATGATCTCATTTCACCTGTAAATTTTACTCGCGGTGGAATAACATTGGTCGCCGCTGTGGAGGAAAAGGGTCCGATGTTCATGGTAGATTCTTGGTCTACACGACCGAGAGGAAGTTCTGCAATCGCTCGAGCAGCAATTTGCAGGGCATTAATCCCTGCTTCGGGAGCTATGCCTGAGTGTGAGGCTTTTCCAATCACTTCAACATCAAAAGTCTTTGCTCCAGGTGCCTGGCAAATATAGGTACCGGGACGATAACTGGAATCAAAGGCATATGCCTGGGTAATGCTATCGGGTACGGAGAGAAAATTCGAGCCTGCGAGGCTGCTCTCTTCACAGATTGTGAAAACTAGGGTAAACCCCGGGCATTGCAGTCCTTGTGATACGATAACATCCAAAGCACTTAGTAGGGCAGTGATTCCCACACGATTATCCACACCAAGAACCGTTTGGCCATCTGACGTAATCCGATCTTCATGGAGGACAGGTTTGAGCCGTTTGGTTGAGCGAGCCGTGTCCATGTGAGACATAAAAAGGGTTTTTCCACCGTCCCCATAGGTGATAAGGACATTGCCGGCGCTGCTGGAATTCTCCCTTCCAGCATCATCCTCTCGATGGGAGAGACCTCGAGTGCGTGCAAAATCGAGAAGATAATCAGCTACGGAACGCTCATTGCCAGAAAGAGCATCTAATCGGGCCAGTTCGAGAAAGCGATCAATCAATCTTTTTTGATTAATAATGAAATAATACTTTCATAAAATAGTAGTTATTGAAAAATATGTTACAATGATAACTTGGGAAGCAGGCTGAGTCAAGGAATATTGCAATTGAATTCTCTCGAGTGTGCAGAGCCAGCTTTTATGAAGTACATTTCAAGCTCATTTATTACTGCTGGATTTAAGTACATGGTACGGTCTTGACTGATCGATATCTGCCAGAGCATTGATTTAAAAAATGAGATTTAGCTCCTGTCTTGCAAGTCGGGGGTCGCCAGTTGATTGATATTCAGTTGCATCCAGGATTGTGTCTTGGACAGCTTATAACACCCCCTGCAGAGTGATGTTTGTAAGGGGGATCACGTTTTAGCCTTAAAACTTTGTTATTGTGTCCATTGTATTCTCACGATAGAGTCGTGAGGCTGCATGACCAATAGCATTATCAACTGGGTTGAGACTCTTATGAAAATCTTCAAATAGACCCCAATACATCAACTGTCCGTTGGAAAAGGATAAAAGTGTTGGAAACTCATCGTTGAAGATCAGATTCGTATAAATAAGAAAGCTAAATTCTGCATCATTCTTGTCTGGAATAACAATAGAACTTTGAATTAATGGTTCGCCCAGTGACTCGATTACTGATTGCTGGCGCATCTTAAATTTGAGTACCGCCATTGACTTACTATAATGCTTTTTCTCTTTTATGCGGGTCTGAACAATAAAGTCACCAACTTCTCTAAGATCCTCGTCAGTATGACGGAGGAATTCGTGGATCAAGCCAAAAAAATGTACACTATTATCCACTAAATACACATAATACTCGTCTTGACCGGTGTAGTGGTTAAGGTTTGTGTATACTAAAATCTCTGCATTGGTACCAAAGGAGTGCACGTCCTTAGGTTTCTTAAGGAGTTCTTTGATATCTAAATTTGACATATTTAACCTGATGCCATCTACTCCATGAAAGATTGATTTTTCTGATGCACATGAAAACAGGGAGGTTAGAACAATTGTGCATAGAACTATTTTTTTAATCACTTTTTGCTCCATATCTGAGGATTATATGCTTGAGATTAGGTAAGAAATTGCGGCGAATGAAGTGATTGCAAGAGTACCAAAAGTTACCCACGTATTTCTCCTCTTTCGCTCAATCGATAATCTTATGAAATCGTCAACAATTTCAGTGCCTTGAGTGATGATCGCCTCCACAGTAGGATCTCCAGTCTTGGAAAGAGATTCTAAGGTTCCCCATTGCCATAGTTCATCATCGGCATAAATCATTAGATACTTCCGGAAGTACTCATCCTTCTTTAACCCACCAGCCAAGCCGATATTACCGGTGAGGATACTCGTTTTTGAGCTATAATAAGCTTCTCCAACGATGCCAGTCCAAAGACTAACTGCACTTGGAAGGGTCTGGTCATATAAATCAAGCCTGTATTCAGTGGAACTGTTTTTTAGAGAATATGATATGACGGGTCCACCAATATTTTCATATACGGTGGCTCTTTTTTGTCCATGACGAAGATTATCAGTATCCTCAAGATTAAAAAGAAGTGCTTGCTGTTCCCCAGTTGCTACGATCTTTTTCAGGTTATTTCTATATTCTGCATTCATACTATTATGAACAGCACAAGAATTCATTGATAGAATCGATATCCATAGCATAATTGCAATTATGCCATAGAGGGTCCTAATTAACTTCTGTTTCATTCTGTCATCTCCAAAATTTGGGTGAAGAAGCTTTTTAAACTGCCCCTCATAATGAATTCAATTTGTGCTCCAGAGATTGCTGGATAGCGATCATATGAAACAGGAATAGTATATCCCATATTCACTCTAAACGGGAGACTCTTAAAGCGTTTTATTTCTCCAAACAAACCAATTTTCGGAGTGATAGCAACCAAGTGCCCGTTTGAATTTGGTATATCCTGACCATCAAAAGATTCAGAACCTCTTGCTCTTAACTGCAGTTCAATTCCCAATGATGGGATTACAGTAACCATGCGCTGGTAGGATCTTACTTTTCCAGATCTAACAATTTGTGTTGAGAACAGGAATTCATTGCCAGGATTGGCGCCTACAGAGATGGTAGTGTCAAAATCCACTCCCATTTGTGAAAATTGGAACCTTTCTTGATACACGCCTTCCGGTGAGAAGGCAAATCCAGCCTTGACTGAGGCGAATGTGTTTTTCATGACGAGATAGTCAACACCACCATTGATACCGAATTCTAATTGATGTGCACCACCGCCAACGATTGAAGATGGCTCAGACATATGTCCCATACTGGCTTCATAAGTTAATTCGACAACACTTCTTAGCTTTTCGGAATGTCTAGACCGATACCATGTTCGAAATTTTACTTTATTTTCATTAAGTGGAAGGCCTGAAACGACCGCCACACTATCACTTATGTAATAAAACTCGGGTGGTGTCGATGTAAATCCAATTCCAGCTCCAATCCTGTCGTTAAATCCCCATGAAAGATCCACAATGGACATGTATCCCGAATCTGCCTCTGAAACAGGTTCGCCACTTATTTGAAAGGGTGTCAAGTTGCCTAAAGATAGTGCAAATTGGCGTTGAGGAACAAATGTATACCCAGTGACTCCCAAAGCCGATTGCCAGTCGATTGAATCTGCATTGGCTGAAGCGTATGCTTTGAACGCATCCTCTTTTATACTAAGATCAAGAGTACGCACTGAGAAAATAGAATCTGGATAAGTTTCATTACTTGTATATGAATATGAGTAATATTCAATTTGAAAGATGGGTGGGCTTTCGGGTAAAGTTCTTTTAAGCTTAAAAACGGGATGTTTGGAAGCTTGTTTATCAATTCGAGAAAACGAGCTACCTCTCGTTTTCTCCTTTGTTTTCGAGTTTGTTTTCGGGTTCGTTTTCACAACATTCTCTTTTTTCTTTTTCTTTCGATCTACTGAAGCATACTTATCCTGTAGTATACTTCTATCGACTGCTCGCAACGCGAGGCCAGAGGGCTTGTTGAAACTTGGTTTATACGATAAGTCAAACGAGAGAAATTGATCGGCCATTATATTTCGACCGTGAGTTGAAAAGTCTTTTGAGAGGCTAAAGGTGACTGTTCCAAGCTTTTCACTACGATACCCAATTCCAATATTGGGTCTTATGATACCTCCGAAACTTCGGGTAAGGGCTTGCTCATCCCCATCTATCACATCATTATTTCGGTATTCATAAGCCCATTCCATGCCGATTCCGAGGTCGACTGGCCAGCCTGTAGAAAATTTATTAAGTAAGTATGAATAGCCCAGACCAACGTTAAGGATATCTCCCTGTACTTCAGTCCAGGATCCATCCTCATCCTTTTTTGATTCAGGCAAAAAATATTCATAATTGAGGGTGACAGAATTTCTCAATCCAATGGGTCGGTAGTGCAGAAAATTGCCAGCCCAGCCAACTTTGAATCTTGTGGCTCCCCGTCCAGAACCAAAGGCAATATCAGCATTGTCATCAACGGTTTGGCCGGTGGGAAGGATAACATCAAAACTATATACTTGCCGCTCTTCTGGTTTTCTTGCTAGCAGGTATTTATATCCTAACTCAATATCCCCGAGTCCTTCAGCGCCGTCAAGGCTTGTTGCCTGGACTTGATCGTTGAATAGAAAATCATATTCCAGGGTGGCCATGAGTTGGGTAGGAATTGAAAAGGATATAATTGAATTTTGCACTGGGTGATACTGTACAGAGAGGTTGGTCTCCAAATACTTCATTTTTCCATTCTGAGAAAAAGGAGCGTCAAAGATTCCAACTCTACCACCAGATTGATCATAGCCCTCATCTACTCTCAAGAGGCCAGTGTGAATTTGAATGGAGTAAGATTTGTACTCTGGGGCAGATGTGGGTGCTGGAATAGCGACATCTAAATAATCAACCAATACCTGACAGAAAATGGACAATGGCAACATAAACAACAGAACGAACCTATACATCGAACCCCCTTTTGACCAAATGAATTACATTGGTAGAATTAAGTTCAATCCCTAATTGCAAATCCTATACCACGAAGGCACACTAATTGCGCTTGACATGAAATTATTAGAACTCTCAAATAAATATTCTGCGCAGTCTACAATATACAATATGGCGATTGCCCCTTGATTGACACCATTAATTTTTTATTACTTCAATATGGACTTTTACAAACCTTGATTCATGTTAAAATCTTGGGTCAAAACTTTTACCGGCAATTTTATCTTTTAAGATTAATAACCAGAGGGGGCATTTTGAGACCATCTAATGTGATAGGTCCCATTATTAAAATGGTGTTGCTTGTCAATCTGAGTGTTTATGCTCAAACTCAGCTACTACAAAGCTTTATAGAGAGGAACTCTATTGGTGAGGGCGAATTCGGTAGGTCTGTCAGCTCTCTTGGTGATGTCAACAACGATGGGTATGATGATATAGTTGTGGGGGTCCCAGAGAGCTCTACAGGGACTGGTGTAGCCTATATCTATTTTGGTGGAAGTGCGATGGATGCGGTCCCCGATGTGACATTGGAGGGGGAGGGGGAAAATAATCATTTCGGTAGCTCCGTCTCAAATGCTGGTGATGTCAACAATGATGGATATGACGACATAATCGTGGGAGCTAATGACTATCATCGCGCTTATATCTATTTAGGTGGTGACGAGTTCGATTCAACCCCAGCCATAATTCTCAGAAGTGAAACTGCTAATAATGATTTTGCATACGTTGTTTCCACGGCTGGGGACATCAATAATGATGGCTATGATGATGTCATAATAGGTGCACCTGCGCATAATTCAAATACTGGCAGAGTGTATGTCTTTTTTGGTGGCACAGCAATGGATACGATTGTTGACATAACCTTATCTGGTGAAGGTTTTTCTGATGTTTTTGGAAAATCGATTTCAGCAGCAGGTGATATCAATAATGATGGCTATGATGACATCATTATAGGTGCAAAGAATTATGACTCAGATCGAGGTCGGGCTTACATTTATTTTGGCGCTACTTCCATGGATGACAATGCAGATGTGATTATGACAGGAGAAATTACAGATAATGAATTTGGAATATCAGTCTGCGGTGCAGGAGATGTGAACAATGACGGCTATGCTGATGTTATAGTTGGCGCTACAAATTATAACTCATATACAGGTCGAGCATACGTCTATTACGGTGCCAGCGAGATGGATAATACTGCTGATGTAACGATGAATGGAGAAGGTGTTTATCACCGTTTTGGTTATACAGTCTCAACTGCAGGTGATATGAATAACGATGGGTTTGATGACGTTATAGTGGGTGCCTGGCATCAAGAAGCCTATGTCTTTTTAGGAAGCACGGATATGGATAATATTCCCGACATGATAATACCAGGGGAAGGAGGAGATGATGATTTTGGTTCAGCTCTTTCAGTCGCTGGGGATGTAAACAACGATGGTTACGATGACGTTGTTGTTGGAGCTCATGGATACAACTCAAATACAGGAAGAGCATACGTTTATTTTGGTGGGCTACACCTGAACAGTTTGCCCGATGTCGTCATGAATGGGGAGGCTGTTGACAATTTTTATGGACGGTCAGTTGCTATGGCTGGTGATGTTAATAATGATGGGTTTGATGACGTAATCGTGGGTGCACATCGGTACAATACGTATACGGGTCGAGTATATATCTATTACGGGTCATTGGTAATGGATTCAATTGCTGATGTTATTATGACCGGAACAGAGGAATATGAGAATTTTGGATATTCAGTTGCTCCCGTTGGCGATGTAAACAACGATGGTTATGATGATGTTATAGTAGGGGCATTTGGCTTTAATAATAGTAGTGGGAGGTCATATATTTTTTTTGGCGGTTCTAATATGAACAGTTCACCGGATGTGATCATGAGTGGTGTGGGTGGATCTTTTTCGCGCCATAAATTTGGCCAATCCGTTTCAATGGCCGGTGATGTAAACAATGATGGCTATGATGATGTTCTTGTTGCGGCTCCAAGCTATCTAGAGGACAAAGGTCGTTGCTATATATTTTTGGGTGGTAGTTCTATGAATAATGTCGCCGATGTCATTTTAACTGGTGAAGGGACGTCCCATTTTTTTGGAAGTTCCATAGGAAAAGCAGGAGATCTAAACAATGATGGCTATGCTGATGTGATCATTGGGGCCCCGGGTTATCAATCGTATACAGGTCGTAGTTATATCTATTATGGGGGTGGCTCAATGGATGACAATGCTGATGTCATCTTAACAGGTGAGGGAATCTTCAATTATTTTGGCAGCTCCGTTTCCACAGCGGGAGATGTAAACAATGATAGTTATGATGATGTGATTGTGGGCGCATACGGCTATGAATCAAATACTGGTCGAAGCTATATATATTACGGTGGTATTGCCATGAATAATACCCCAGAGTTGATAATGACGGGCGAGGAGACTGAGAATTTCTATGGATACTCCGTTTCAACGGCTGGTGACTTTAATAATGATGGATTTGGTGATGTGATTGTTGGAGCGTATGGCAAAAATACACTAACTGGTACCGTATGTCTGTATTACGGAGAAGACTCCATGGATATCACTGCGGCTGTAATTATTAGCGGAGAGAATGAGAATGATTATTTTGGATACTCTGTTTCTAAAGCAGGAGATATAAATGGCGACAGTTATGATGATATCATCGTGGGTGCTTACGGTTATCCTCAAAATGGAAAAGCCTATGTTTACACAGATCCCAGTGCGCCTGTATCACTAAAAGAGAGCTTACATGGTTCAATGGTTTATAAGTTATTTCAGAACAGTCCAAACCCTTTCAACCCAACAACCACCGTTAGTTACTCTCTGTCTGAGCAAACATTAATTAGTCTGTCCGTATTCGATATTAGGGGGAGAGAGATAAAGAAGCTTGATAAAGCCCTAAAATCTTCAGGTAGTTATGAGGTGCAGTGGAACAGTTTGGATCAATCAGGAAATCAAGTGAGTACAGGTGTGTATTTCTGTCGATTGCAGGCAGGATCATATAGTGAGACGATCAAGATGGTGTATTTGAGGTAATATCGGGGATATAAATTGGGATGCTGTCTGTTTCACTATTTTATAACTCACTGACTCATAGCGATATACCAACACAGCCATTTGACTCTTAATCATTTGGTTCCAGGTTCAAGTCCTGGGCG
>JABMOT010000299.1 GCA_013202385.1 Fidelibacterota bacterium | reverse complement strand
TATTTCTCCGCAACAAGCTTCTTTAGCCGGCTGTTTTCCTGCTCCAGCTCTTTCAGACGTCTGAGCTCTGATAGGCTCATCCCGCTGTATTTACTCTTCCAGCGATAGTAGATTTTAGGTTTTGCCTTCATAAATCACCACGTTTTTGATAGTTTTTATTAATTTCTGGCAATTTAAGCTTTATTTATCTCCACACAACACATTGTTATTATTATCGTTATATACTTTTTCAGGGACGACAAAAATAGGAAGAAGCACACGACCAGATAGTCAGCAGCTAGATACTTAGTATTTCCACATGAAATGAACAAAAATACAATTGAAATCCCCCTGCTGAGTTCAAGAATAGGTTATGGTGTGATCAGCCCCAATCCATAGTGTTCCCTTCACCCATTTTCTCCGATTCGACTCCATTTTACCCATGCAACTTCAGTAATGGTAAATACCAACTACCAATGCCCGAATGATTTTATAGTTACCCCTTATCGAATGCCCAAATCTTGACTGTCCTGTTCTTTTTAAAGTATTAAATTTAACCTGTTTAACGGAATACTTTTTAGAAAGTGCAAAGATAGCGAGTTCAGTTCCGATAGACTTATATGAATCGAAGTACCCTAGCGCATTGTATACTTGAATTTTATAGGCCTTAAGTCCGCACAGTGGGTCCTCTATGCCAAATCTCAATTTCGTGTAAAGCGCAAAAACGCGTTCAGCAAATCGCTGATGTGCATTACGAATCCCAACTACAACATCAGCACCAGACTCTATTTTTTCAATAAATGTATGTATCAGCTCAGGGTTGTGCTGGCCATCGGCATCCAAAGTGATAACTGTTTTCACCCCGAGTTCAAATGCTTTTTTAAACCCGCTGTTCAATGCAGCATCATATCCAAGGTTCTTGCTATGCGAAACAACATTTTCACAACACTTCATCGCAATAGTTTCAGTCTCATCGGTGGATCCATCATTTACAATAATAGGAATACCATAATTCATAACTGCATTAATTATTACTTTTATTGTTTCTGACTCGTTGTATGCAGGAATAACTACTCCTATTTGAGATTTATCCACCTTAGGTGCTCTCCTTCCATGAAATCAATTGAGGTGGTTTTACCTAACAGCTTCTTGATCTCAAAGGGAGGTATTCCATCAGCCGGGCAAGGCCGTAAGACACACAAATTTTCTTCCTTCAGAATTGTACCGGCTGGTAAATGCTTTGTAGTTCGAATTGCTCGACGCTGCAGTAGCACAGTTTCTAATTCATTTTCCTCGATTCGTTTCTCTCCCTCTCCTAGCGCCTTTTCGAGTTCCCTAGTTCTACGAACCATGTCCTTCCAGGAAATCTCATCCATCGAAAACTTGTGATCAGGACCTAGTCGTGTAATGTCATCTGTAAAGTGTTTTTCAACCACCCTCGCCCCAAGCGATACTGCACCCAGCACGGTAGCATGTCCAGGGGTATGGTCACTTAGACCTAATACAATGCTTGGAAACATCTCTTTATAAAGTTTTAAAACATTCAACTGAATATGCTTAAAATTCTCTAAACTCGCTGTGTAATTTGTATTGCATTGTAACAAACAAATGTTCGGATTGATGGCCAAGCCTGCACTCACAGCGCGATTCACATCTTCTATTGTAGAAGCTCCGGTCGCTAATATGTATGGTTTATTTTTTCGAGCAATATGTTCAATAATCTCAATCCATGTTATGTCGCCAGACCCAATTTTATATGCTGGCATATATTGATCTAAGGAGTCAACAATATCCAGTGAATATGGACTGGAAAAAAAAATCACCCCAGCTTCGTCACACGCATTTTTGAGTGTTTCGGTCCACTCTAGATTAACCGTTGCATCTCTATATATATTATAGACCGATTTATTCCACGCGGATTGGTGGGAAATTTTATTTCCCATAGATTGAAAACCGAAATCACTAACAATTGTTTCAGCTGTAAAATGCTGAAATTTTGCCGCATTTGCACCTGCATCAGCAGCCCTGAAAATCAATTCTCGTGCTCTCTTGATATCGCCATCATGATTGGCTGCGATATCAGCGATAAAAAATGTAGGAAAATCTGTCCCAATTTTCCTACCCTGAATCTCCAAAACTGGACTAAATGTATTCATTGTACTCCTTTGCAACTTGCTCGATAATATCTGTTAACTTTGGTAGTACTATTCCCAACGCATGTTCAAACTTGGATGAATCCATACACATATTCCAGGGCCTGACTGCTTTTAAGAATTTGGCTTCACCTCTTGAGATTGTAGTCATTTTTTCAGTAGGTAACTGCAAAGACTCCGCAAAAATGTAATCTAAGCTTGCTTTTGACATCCCACCGTGACTTCCAAGATTGAAAATACCTAATGGCTTCACATCTATGATTATTGCTATCATCTGCAACAAATAATCAATGGAAACAGGGTTAAAGTAGACATCATCCAGTACCTGTATTTCTTTCCCATTTGTTAAGGAACGAAAGACCCAATCGGTTAGGCTTTCGGCTTTTTTTATGTGACTACGCCCAATGAAATTAGTTCGGAGGATTGTACTAGGGACTTGAAGGGCAGATAACTCGCCAGCATACTTTGAAAATGCATAATTATTAAGCATTGTAATTTCGCGTTCAGTTTTTAAACCTTCTCCATCATATACATGATCAGTTGAAACTTGCAAGAGGTGAGACTCATTTATGTAATTCCTCATCCATGCGACAATATTTTCAACTATGGCTGTATTTACACAATATGCCAAATTCATATTTGCTTGGCAGTCTTCTACACTTGTTAGCGCTGCTAAATTAATGACCAAGTCCGGTCGTATCAAATCAAGTGCTTCATTTGTTAAGAGTGACTTCGACAAATCAAAATTGTAATCTGCACCACCACTCCTAGAATGGGTGATGATATTATGACCGACTGACTTCAAGTAGGGGACTAATCGAGATCCAAGTAATCCTGTTGCCCCAGTAATAAGGATTTTTTTTTTCATTTATTTTTGCCAAAGCTTTCGAGGGTGTGTAAAAGAATCATAGCTTGTTTTTTGCCATCTTCAACATCCCAATAATTTGTTCTAAACTGAAGGAGCAAAGGTTGTAACTGCTCTGCAACTGGACATAAGCCTGCTTGGTATTTTCTCCTGTTTTTGAATGAGATAAATTTTTCTCTTCCAAGCATATTCATTTCTGTAAATACAGGTTCCAGGTATGTAAGCTGCCAAGCAGCATAAACTCCATCCCCTCCAAAGCTCATAAAACGATCACGAAACTGATGCCAATTAATTTTAGGATGATCAATTTTAGCCACCCAAGACCAATAAGAATGAACATTTCCATCAATGATTCTTTGGGGAATAAACCAATCGCTATAACCTTTTACTACTTCATTATAGTAGCTCCCAATCTCAGTCCTCACAGCCACTAATTCGTCTATATTCTCGAGCTGAGCAAGAGCGACAGCACAGCATAGCTCAGACATTCGGTAATTCCACCCTAAAGTAACATGTCGCAAATAATTTGGGTCTTGAATTTCGCGTTTCGTTATTTTCCCTTTTTTTGCACTAACACCTGCATAACCTAATGATTGAACCTTTCGAATTTTTTCCGCAAATTCAGAATCATTAGTGATAATAACTCCACCCTCACCACTAGTTAAATGTTTTGAACTCTGCAAGCTAAAACTAGCACAATGCCCAATTGTCCCAACCAATTGGTTTTTGTACTTGCTCAAGACGCTCTGAGCATTATCCTCCATTACCAATAATTGATATTCTTCCGCAATTTCCATTATTCTATCCATATCAGGACTCAAGCCATATAATGCCACTGTAATAATCGCTCGAGTTTTAGGAGTGATAGATTTTGCAATTGAATTCGCTGATATCTGAAACGTTTCAGGATCGACATCTGCAAATACTGGTGTCGCATTTGCTTGTAGCACAGCAAAGGTTGTTGAAGACATCGTTAAAGGAGGCACAATTACTTCATCACCTGCCTGGATACCCCAAGCCTCGAGCGCGGCATGCATTGTTGCTGTTCCGTTAACGAAAGAAATTGCATACTTTGAGTTAAATCGTTCAGCAAATTTTGCTTCAAAACGATTCATCATTATTGCACCTTTTGAGCTCCTAAATTCAGAATCGATTACCTCTTCCAAGTATTTAAGCTCATTCCCAAAAATTCTTTTATTCTTTTTCATAGTTTTAGCTCCGCATCAATTGATTTGAGATAACCTTCGTTCCTTGGTATCCCTTGGTTAATCGTAATGATCTCTGGGTTGCATTCCAGATATTCAATCACTTTTTCAAAGTTGACCAACGGTTCTCCTTCGAAGTGAGTAAATATTCTTTCCATGAATGAAATATCTATAGGTTTATCAACTGTCCATCTCCAAGAACTCAAGTTTTTTGAATATACAAAATTATGAATATTAAACAAATTTTGATTTTTCCATATGTATGGAGTTACATGCTCTCGTTCTGAAAATAACGTTGCTTCCTTCCATGCACGTTCGAGCGCACTAAACCGAATTATTTCAATGTCCAAACCCTCTGGATATGTTGGCAAGATAGTGTTCGAACAATAGTCCAAGTGCTTCCTGGCAAGTAAATAATTAACTGCATCTTCAATTATTGAGGCATCTTTAAGGGGGTCATCAGCTGTTATTCTCACAATTACATCAGCTTTGTGATATGTTGCACACTTATAAAAACGATCAAGAACATCATTTTCAGAGCCTCTGAATAATCCAACCTCTGGAAAACCCTCAAGCCATTCGCATAATTTGTCATTTTCTTTTTTGTCTGAAGTAGCAACTATGACCTCGTCTATACTTGGAGTGACAGACACTCGATCAATTATTCTTTGCAACATTGGTACACCTGCAATATTGACAAGCACCTTACCGGGGAGCCTTGCTGAATTCATTCTGGCTTGAATTATAGCTACAATTTTCATAAATATGCCCAATTAGTTGGATTTATTAACCTCTCATCTACGCATGATAACTCAGGGTATTTCAGAGCTCCTTCATTTTCAGCACAGTCAAGAATTTGCTTCAATTGATTCAAGTTATCAGCTCCAACTACTACACGGTCAATTCCAATCGTTTTCAACGGCAGCGATAAACACGCTTGTAAACGGGTGACGTCAGCAGAGGCAATCCAGTTATTCCATTCATTCCATATTTGCTCCCACGGCCTAAACTTTTCTGGAATTCTAGTAGGGTCCATTAGTAGCAAACCTTGAAGAAAGACTGAGCGTGTATGCACTTCAGTCCCCATTTCGTTTAGACGAGTTAACCACCCAGATTTCGATAATCGTCGATCGATCAGATTATAGGGTGCCTGGACAATGTCTAGCGAATACTTTGATACCAGAGGCAGTAGTTCATCTGGTGAGTAAATCGAAACACCCACTTTCTGTACTTTTCCTGTATCTTTCAACATCTCTAAAGTACTGTACAGCTTTCCCCCAACGTTTCCAAGCAAATCGATTGGTCTGTGTAAAAGAATTGCATAGATAGATGTAACACCTAATCTTGAAAAAGAGCTTTCTACCTGACCAATCAGCCATTCATCTACTCCCATCAAGTGAGAGGGATAACCTGGTATTTTAGTGACTATGTCAAAACCATTCGTTCCAATTGATCCTAAAGCCATTTCACTTTGGCCATAAGAAATCGCAGTGTCAATAAGTTTTATTCCTTTTTGAATGGATAGAGATAACATTTTCCTTGCTTCATCTTTTGTGACCTGACCACTCGTGTTATTAACCCCGTAATCAAGTCCAAATTGAGCTGTACCTAACGCTAGCTTCATTTTCGTGACCTCAATAATGATATGGCATATAAAGTTATACTAACTGTATGCATAATTTTGTGATTGCATTTGTATTATGGATTTTAGGAACAATAACTTTAAGCCATTCCAGGATCATCTAATATTGCTATTAGAAAAGGATTTACTTTATTCCACATTTGATGGCTTAAGTTCGAATCCTCAAGGGTAAACTCTACGATTCCGATGCTCTGAGATGATTGAGGGCCTTCAGATGTGGACTCTTCAGATTTCCAGGGACAGTTCATTGCTGTCACCAGATTAAATTTACACATGCACTTCCCTCCCAAGCTATTATTCAATGATTTAGGCGACTTAGTATATTCCAATTTTGGTTTTAGTATTTGATGTCTTCGAACCTGCAACCAATCCAATTAGAATAGTTGTTAAGGTAAAATAAATAGGTACTCCATAACTGAAGTATGGCTGAAAAAGACCAATAATAAGAATATATAGCAAAAAGTACTTATATTCTTTTTTTGCATTTTGCCAAACTTTTACTAATAACACAAAAAAGAAAGCGCTCACAAATATGCCATAGTCAAATAGTGTCTGTAGAATAAAATTGTGAGAAGTCATATCTACATGAAAAGTATTTACGACATTACTACCAGGACCTTTCCCAAAGACCCAATACTGCGAGTTTTGACGTATTACTTGGCTCCATAAGCTGAGGCGATCATATCCTACAAGTTCGAAACCCCGAACGCTATACGTTGCAAGATAATATTGGAGCGATACAAAAACCGCTATCATTGATATAACTCCTATTGGAATACTTGAGGGCTTAATTCCCCGCGTTTTTATAAAGCGATATAAAAGAACTGATATCGTTGCTAGAATGCTCGACCTACTCTCAGATAATATTAATCCAACGGTGAGAGGCAATAAGAGTATGTATTTAAGAAAAGTTCGAGTATTACCATATTTCACGAATAATAGAATTATTGCGATGCCTGCGTAAAATCCATATACATTTCTGTGCTGGGCAAAACCTCTGAAAGTTTTAAGGCCTAATGTATCCATGAATAATGATGATATATAATCTGAAGGAAAAATGATAATATAAACTACTGGATATATTGACCAGATCACTATAATCCATAATACCGTACTTAAGAGTTTATCATTAAGCTTGTATTGCGGGAAGACGTAAAACAATGCCATATACGAAAAAGGTATTGCGATTATTGGAAACAATCCATACTCACCTCCCTGATACAAGTATATTATCGCATTTAAAATACTCAGGATTAAAATTAAGTGAATCACATTATTATTTATATTAATCTTAGAGAGAAGAACAACAGTCATGCTAATCAGAAAATTGACCACTAATAGTATTCTGAGATTATCTCGAGAATAATTTTCTATTAACTCATAGGAGTAATCTGAACCAAAATAATAAATGGACGGAAATATTAAGTATCCAAGATTTGCCAACACAAGAAGCGAAAACAATATTGAAACTGACTTGCTACTAGCGTATTTCATGTGAAATCGAGAATTCGGTAACCTAGCAAATCACTAAAACTTTATTTTTTTTCATATGGAACACGTTTGAAGGAGTCAATGAAGGAGTCTTTTGTCACATTATATATAGTAGTTCCTCGATATATTGAGTAAGACTGCACGGCTTTGTAACCAGAAAACATTTTTGATAAATCCCTTAAAACCTCAGCCATGTCATACTGAGTAACATTATACGTTAGCCATGGAGAATATTCTGCTTGGTTCTCTTGGCCATAATTTGTTGCTTTTAAACATACTCTATTAAATTTGTCAACTTTGATATTACCTAACCAATCATGATCTGCACCTAGTAAATAAATGTTTTTGTAATTCATTAATATTCCATAATATAATGAAGCGACTAGAACATTTTGCGAACGAGGAGCAGCCAATCCATAGTCGTAAAGTAGGTACTCTATTTTCTTGAACCCCTCAAACGGTATGCTATTATATGTTCTAATATTGATATTTTCATTGTTCCCGAACTCTCGTTGAAATACTAGGGTCCGTGATGCACTTTTGGGGATAATAATATTAAGATTCCATATTGTTTTATTTTTTATAGTTTTAAATAATTCCTTCCTTGATAATATATTTTCTACGGTGCTATCCACCTCATCACACCAATAATAGTCATCTAGAAAAAAATAATAAGCTGGTTCTACCTTTTCGTAAAATTCAGTTAATGCAAAATCATTAACGACCATGAAGTTATAATCATTAACCTTGTCTAGAATAAGATTTAGATCACGACCTAGAGAAGGTCCATTCCCAACTATAGCAAGACGTGATTTTTGATCAATACAAATAGAAGTATCAGTTTTTCTGAATCTCGTATAAATTAATACTCTTACGAGTGATATTGCCGAGACAGTTACATTCAAGATTAGCTGCAATATTGTTTTTACAGCATTTTTAGCACGATTTATTATGTGATAATTCATATTATAGAACACCTAATTTTTGAGGAAGCAATAACCACGGCATCTTATACACTTTTGCGCTTAGAATCCATGTTGATGCAAACAGCAAGAAGAAGCAGATACACCATGAAATGGATATTCCAGCCGCCCCCCAAAGGACTATGGAATAATAAGTAATCGGGATTTTCAACAAACCCACCGATAGTGTTAAAATTGCCTGTAAATAGGTTTTCTTAGAATAGTGGATATAATTTGTGACCATAAAATACATTCCTTGAAAAATGAAACCATACACGATAAAAGAGGAGAATATATTAATACCTGTAAATTGGGGACCAACAAAAATAGCAATAAATAATGGGAAGATCTTCAACAATAAACCGGCACCGATTGTAAGTACAATAAAATATGCATAAGTGAATTTTACGATTTTCAATTTCACCGCGAAATCATCTAAGTTAAGTTTTTCGAATAACCAGGGAGCATAAGCTGTATTGAAAGCCATGGTAAAAACACTCAATATCGCTCCTATCTGGTAAGCGACGCTAAAGTTTCCTGTTTGTTCCAAACCAAAATAGTTTGTCAAATAATATCTATCTATGGTGGAAAAGAGCATTCCGCCTATGGCGTGAGGTATGAGAGGCAAACCATAGCTCAGGGCATGCTTAAAGTCTTCTATCCTAAACTTTATACTAATCATGTTTTTGCGGATGAGTAGCCATAGAGCAATTAAGCCAAAAAGCACTGCGGTAATAATGTTTGCTTCAAGTCTACCATCATAAGTCTTTTGAACATACAATATCAAAAATAGTGTTATCCCTACATTAGACACAGACCTCAAGACTTGAAACAAGCCATAATATTGTGCTTGGATATTAAATCGATATACCACTAAAATTATTGCTATAATGAACTGGAAGTAGGCCATAATGGGGATGTACATCAACCATTTTAGTGAAACTCCAGAATATGTCGACAATGTCTGTCCAAAAACGACCGTACCAATAAATATCATTGAAAAGGATAAAGTCACCAGGATCGTGGAAGTCCCAATATATGCGCTCACATCTCCATCATCTTTCTCGTAGAATTTTCTCATTATCGCCGAATCAAGATTCATACTCACAAAAATCACATAGATACTAAGTAGCGTGTTAAACATTGCCACAATACCATATTCAGCTGGTGTTAATCTTGTTGTTAGAATCGGCATGAGGACAACAGGGATGGCCGAATTTATAACACCGGCTATGGTGTATATACTGGAAGATCGTGCCAGTGAAGACTTGAATAAGATATTAAGATAATATTTCAAATTGAGATTCATTTAATTCAGTTTGGTGACTTTCTTTTTAAATTTTTCAACATCTATAAACAGTTCAGCATTATCTCTTATCCACTCCTCAGGTCTATCCCACCATTTTATCCCAAGTAAATACTTGACATCTTCCTCGGAAAAGCGGTGTCTGATCAGTTTTGCCGGGAGACCCCCAACAATTTCATAAGGTCCTACATTCTTAGTGACGAGCGCTCTTGCGGCCAGTACAGCGCCATCCCCTATTTCAATCCCCCCCATTATCATTACATCATCTCCGATCCATACATCATTTCCAATGCTGACTGAAGTAGACTTATTTAGAAATAAATATTCATCAAATTTCTGATTTTGGACATAAGTGAAACCAGCCTGTTGCATGGTTGAATAAAAGGCCGGATGGGTTGAGATAAATTCATTCATCGGATGTGTACTGGTAATGACCCGAACGTTATTCCCGATGGAACAATACCTGCCTATTGACACCTGGTTAAATTGACAACTCTGACCGAGATAAGATCCCTGTCCAACCTGGCTGTTCACAACAATTGATTTTGAGCCTATTTTATTTTTTCCTGAAAGTGTGGTGCCGGCAACCTTCACATTATCCCCTAAAATGATTCCCTTACTTCGGGAGTACTTCAGGAAGTTCAGGATATTTTGAATAATTCTTTTCAAATCAACGCCTCCTGCATAAATATTGCCCTGCCATGGATCTGTCCCTCAACAACCCAGGATTCCATCTTATCTGCATAGACTAATTTTCCTGTTCATAGCAAAGAAATATAGGCAAGTAAAAGGGTTAAGCATTTGATAAAATGGTGTTTCTGATGTTTTCCAGAGAGTGGTGCGAGAAAATGTGGTTTACGGTCTCCCAGGGAAATTGCTCATCAGCATGAGCCTTGCAGAATTGCTGCATTTTGACAGCCGCATCAATCTCGGATATCTTCCCAGGATAAACTTGTAAACTTAGGGGGTATTTTTCCAGAACCTCATCATGCTGATTGCTTTGATTTATATGCAGAATTGGTTTCCCCGTAGCCAAATACTCGAAGAGTTTGCTTGGCTTAAATGACGTCGTTGAATTTCCAACGCTGACCAAAATGTTGGCCCAATTTAAAATATCAGGAATCTGATCAGGGGTGACCGGAACATGCCGGATAATACGACCTGAAGATTGGTTGACATATTTGTCGATGAGGTCGTCACAGTCGCTAAAGGTAAATAGATGAAGGGTGATGTCGGGATTCTCCATTAGACAAAATATTTTTAGAAAATATTCCGGATTCCTAATTGAGCGGTAAAATCTCCCGGTATAAATGAGATTGATCTTTTCCTTCGCAAATCTTGACGCTCCGCCTGCAGGTTCAGCCCTCTGTAGCAGATAGGGAATAGGGATGACTTTATCCACAACTTCTGCAAATAATTCAGTATCGGTTTCATAAACTTCCTCTGAGACAAAATTAAGATCCGCAGTTTTAAATACCCCTTTTTCCTCGGCTGTATCAATCCTTGTTTTAAGTGATCTGAATAGCCATCTGTTGCTGAAATCAGAAGCACGAGTAAATGGATCAATTGTGAAAGTCAACCAGCGCACATGAGGATATTTTCTTTTGAATTTCAGTCCCGCCAAATGGGCCGGAAAGGGTGAATTGATGGTGAGAAGCGTGTCTATGTTTTCATGAGCATTATTTTTTTCAAGCTGCTTATACGCCTTTGAATAATACCAGATAAGATTGTCTGGCCACAGCCAATATGGCTTGGGTCTTCCTGGTAAAAACCAGGCCCCCAGACGGCCGGAGAATTTTATGATATTGGAGGCAACCTGAAATAATCTGATTGAACATGGTGCTGTTCGCTGGCTCGCGCATTTCTCGAAAACACGCTCAAGCCAGAGTCGACGACTGAAGATAGAATATACTTTAAACCCCTGTTTTAGTGTCCCATCGTAGGTTTCAGCCCCAGACTGAATGAAGATGATCGAAACCTGGAATTTTTCCTTCAATATTTCAGCAAACTGAAGTGCGACTTTTCCCGTTGGAGATGGCTGTGGAAAAACATGGCCGGCTATTATTGTGAGGTTTTTCAATCTGAGTATCTAGCGAACCAGGTTTCTAATATGCATGAGATAGGCCTTAAACAGCATGCCCTCTCCTTGCAGATAATAGTCACGCACCCATCGTTGTGGGGGAAGTATCAGATCAAACAATGCACTAATCCAATGTTTATCAGCTGAGAATACTTCTATCACCAATACTTTGAGGCCGAAAGGTTCTTCAGCCAGATAGTTGCATTTCATATCATACACTCTATCAACAAGTCTATTGATCTGAGTATATTTGCTTCTGTATTGATCAATCCAGGAATCGGACAAGGGGATATCCAGAAGCATTTTTGTTAGCAGGGCTGCTGTGGCTGTACGTACTTCCGTTTTATCATGTCTGGCGAATGCTGCAATTTTATCCCAGTCAGGGTTCATAACAGCCAGGCGTTCGACATCGGTGTAGAGCCTCATGTCTGGAGAACGATGATACCCATGAACAGATATGTGCAACAGACATAAATACAGGAGAGCATCCAGAGACGGTATCTTGATATGCGTATCTTTGTAGGTATCCAGGCTATCCCACTCAATACACTTATCTAAATCAAGGGGAAATGGTAACTTTTTTCGTGAAAGGGGTTGCCACATGACATTTAATCGAAACCCTTCACCGTCTAAAACGGTTGGACTATGATAAACGGTGCGCACCGTGGTGGAGGCCTTAGGCATAAAACCGCAGTCCTGAAGTGCTGAGCTTATGTCTTCCTTCTCGCTATAATCTGCATAGAGATCAATATCCCCAGATGCAAAACAGGCAATCTCCTGCCCTGATTTCAGCAGCGCTCCAAAATTCTCGTATACAAATATTCGTTTTATCCCGTATTGATCAAATTTGGCGAAAGCATCCTCAAGAAAACCTAAGATTTCAAGGTTCCGTTCTTCATATTGTGATCTTATGACTTCCCATCTGGGTATTTCAACCCCTGCCCTGACCAACAAATGGGCAATAAAAGGCAGGATTTTTTCTGTGCTCCCAAATTCATGAATTTCATCAAATTTAAGTTTTGCATATCCCCCACGGACACTTTCAATTTCCAGATCTGTGAGTTTACTGGTTTTCATTGACAAGCGGGAAATATATTTCAAATAGTATTTCGGGTCGTTTTGTTGTGATTGGTTCATAGGGATTACCACTTAATATTTTTCAATTGTGATGCGTACTTATCGATTAATTCACCACCCCAGTCCTCAGGTAATTCCAGATTATCTTCCAGGTAAAAAATAATATCCTCCAAAAGCAGGATGCCCATAACAGCATCCATGTGATAGCTCTTATTAGAATCATTTATTAAAACTGAGTCCCGGACATGCTGACTCTCTCTAGCCGCTACCATGTTTAGGACACCATTATGACGTCTAGTTGACAATAATAGCGTTGCGGGATCGTACCAGATGCTTCTGACAGCCACTGTTTCCCAGTCAATGAGATAAGTTTTTTTCTCCATAGCATCAAACCACATATTCCCAGACTGGAAGTCACCGTGTGTCATGGCAGTGGGTATGGTATCCGGCAGTTGGGAGGTCAGAGAATAAGCGGCTTCACTGACTTTGTGAAGCACCTGGCCATACCGAATGTGCTTATTCTTTTCAGCCATCGGAATCAATTCGACGATCTGATTTAACAGGTCGCTGGCATATTGCCTTGAGTCAATAAAATTTAGGGTATCGCGACCAATTACTCCAATGTGTTCTATCGCCATATTGACACTGAGGTCGTATTGACGACTATCAGTAACTCTGGCTAATGGTTGCCCCTGAAGCAAGGGTTCTCTGTACCAATTTTCACCGTGGAGCAGGACTGGAGGCACAAATGGATAGGTCGATTCTTTGCGAAAAGATAATTCATTTGCAAAATACTTACGGGTAAATCCTGCCTTAATAATTGAGTCGATATGCTGATTCTCAAAATCGATGATTCTGATCTTCCGATTGCAGGGTAGAATCAGATGATTATCCGTCATTGGGGATCCTCCAGAGAAGACCAGTGCCTTGCTGGAGAATAGACCACGACTATACAGACATACGAAAGTATAAATTTTGCCGAGAATAAATTTAATCAGACTGGTTCTAACATTATACTCGGCCAGCTGATATTTTATAACCGAGTCGGATGGCTTACGGGTGACGATAGCATTGATCTTTGGATATATGAATACTTTTTCCAACAAGGAGTAATTTGAAGTTGTAATATTTAGCTGCATTTTATGAACTAACTTATAATAACCTTCCAACGTTTTTTCATTTATTTCATAGAAATTTTCCCTTTTGACCATCGCATCAATCCTCATGGTTCAAAGCACCTTTCACCCGATTAAATATCTCTTCGATTGTTTGATCCCCATGTATGACATGCGTCCATTTATTCCGTTTAGCCAGTTCATGGTAAAAATCAATTTTCCCTTGTCTCACCTCTTCACTTGAAAAGGTGTCATCTATTTTTGTGGAACACCTCACTGCAGATTCCTTCGCTGAAACCATAAACAAGTATGATTTTTTTGGGTAGGGAATCACCCGCAACAACAGTTTCCAAATCCACCACTTCTCAAAATTGTATTCTGAATAATTAATTTTCCAGTCAGCATAGGTATCCCAGATATATCTATCACATATGAGATTTGGCTTCACAATATTTAAAAATCGATAATACAAACCAAAATACCAATAAAGATCAAGTATGGCTCCAATAAGGAGAATTTTGCGTTTCCGAGGGCTTGCGTGTACCTCTTTGCGATATGCCTCTCTAGCCTCTGCATCCAGACCTTTATCCGTTCGGACTAAATTCTTAATAACTTCTAATCCAGGGGTCCAACCACCCCGTGCCCAGATTACGTGATACTTTCTACCAATAGCATCATAATGATGCTTAAGCAATTCAATCTGGGTAGATTTCCCAGCTCCATCTATTCCACTAAACGAAATCATTGATCTTCTCCTCTGTACCACTCCATCTACATACGGTCGTTTTTAAATGTTCTCTGAACTTGTTCTCTTCGAGAAGTACCTCTGTCAGGTACTTTTGGCACCCCTTAACGAACTTTTTTTCATCGAATTCGTTGATATAATTATCGAAATCATCGCTCACATTGGTTGCATACCCGTTTACTGCAAAGCCTAAATGGTACTCAGCAATTACTTCCGCAAGGTAGGTGTTTCTGGAGGCAACAATGGGGCGTTTAAAAATAGCTGCATCGTATACACGATTGGGCAGGGGTGTGGAATCAGCCAGTCGAATATTTTCAGAAGAATTAGCGTAAACGGCATTGATGATGTCAACCTGCGAATAGATATCCGGTTTATCATCCTCTGTGAATGCGCCCTGAATATGAATATTTTTAATACTATTCTTTTCACAGACATCCACAAGGTCGCACTCATTTAACATGCGGCCTACAAATCCAAAATTATAGCGTGGATGGTTGCTCATATTGACCAACATGGCGCTGGTTTGACCATCCAGTCTGACATTTCCCACAAATGTTATATTAACTTTTTTCCCTGCTTTAAAAAAGGAGTCCCGCTGATAGTGTAAATCAATATAGGTAATATTGTGATTGATAATGATTTTAGGGGAGCGGTCCAGCCAAACAAAGAAGCCTTTTGAAGATATGGTGGTAAATTTTGAGTATTCCACTAGTTTCATCACCCGGTTTTTGAAGCTAGGAATTAATTCTAAGGAATAGTCCCTAATATCAAATATATATTTATTGCGGTAATATTTCAGAAGGTAATTTGACAGGAGCACAGCAGGAATGGTGGACAACATGATAATGTAATCATACTTTTTCTGCTTGAGTAAACGCAGAAGCATCCTTTGCCATTTTGCAAAATCAAATAATTTGGAGACCCTGTTGGTGGATGCTTTTAACTTGAGGGTGATTTTGTTACCTTGATAAACGGGCACTCCACTCCTCGACCTATCCCAAAAAATAACATCATACTGGATATTATTCTCCTGCAATATCCTTTCATATTTCGCCAGGTAGGGTGTTGCGGGTCTGTCCCAAAAACATACAATTCCGATTCTCATCATTGTCAATTACCTGTATAACTCTCTACCATAGAATACTGCTTTATCATTTCATTCTCATCATGGATATTGATTTGTTGATTGGTGATAAATTTCTGTTGGAGAGGATGCTTATTCATTGATGATACTGCTAAACTTAAAACCAACCATGAAGAACAGGTCATCCTGATCCAACAAGTTATAGCATACTCTGACATGATCCAGATATCGATAGCCCTTAAGATCTATTTTTGCATCAACTTCTACTTCTACTTCGTCAGAATAATCGTATAGCGGAATTTTATTTCCATCCGCATCCCAAACTGTATTGAGATTCTGTTCTCCTTTTTGGTACAATGAGAGCTGTAGATCAGAATTCCACTTTTCACCCTCGAATGCATGCATCAGACTTAAGCCATGCGATTGAGGAGTTCTTAAACCGATGGGATAATTATAATACTCAACATTGGCGAATTGCCCCCCATTGGTGTATAACCACGGGGATGCCAGAAAATATTCCATAACCAGACTGCCATGGGGCAGTGTCTTTTTAACCCCAAGGTTAATACCAAAAACATCCTGTACATCCTTCCTATCAGCAGCATCGATTTGAAATTCATCAATTATTCCATCAAAGTAGAGACTACCCCACTTCTTGAAATTAAATTCTATATCAAATCCAATAATATGGTTGTCATTATTGGTTCTGGCACCTTCTTTGGCACCTATATGACTATGGAGTTGTTCTAATTCAAAAATTGCTGCTGGAGTAAGATAGTAAAAATCAACACCTCTTTTTATACCTGTCGCCAACACGGCATCCTTTAACCCCACAATAACTCCACGACCTGTATCATAAGACAATCTGCGGTAATAAAGCCATCTATGGAAGCTACCATACTCATTCTCCCGATTATCTAATCTCAGGAGCTGATATTCATAATCAAATCCTAAGAATCGGGACATTTTAAATCCAATATGATCGAAAGATGGGCTCCAGGATGAGAACAAGGTGGAATTTATAATCGAGGGACCAGAGTGGATATAATCTCTTCCGATTTCCACCTTCATTATATCCGTCTTATACTCAAAAATGCTTACCTCAGAAACCAGGGAAATATTGCTGCGATTATACTCCTGAATGATATAAACAGAATTGGGGTGATTGATTTGAAACAACACGAATTGTTGCCTGAAACCAATATTCTCACGTGAAAGCGAGACCCGAAGTGGTGCCCAAAATGAGCGCTGAGATATTTCTGGGAGCAACTGAGTCTTGAGCTGCAACCTAGATTCCAGCGGTAGAAACAATAGCAGTAGTAACGCGACAACCCGCCAATTGCTTAAAAACTGTTTCAATGAAGACGACAATTCATTCATGGAACACCCGTATAGCCTTGTTGAGTCTAATACTCCTTTTACGCAGCGACCTTGATTATCAGTCCTGAGTTGCCAAATCAAGCTATATACCTGATAAACTGCACTGCACAACCTTACCGTCAAACCCGGAAACCGCCTCAAAATGGATATAAAAGGACGTACTATCCTGTTCTCCATCTGCAAAAGCTGCTACCCCAAATTTCATAATCCCCTTTTTGAATCCATCGTGGTCAAATTGAGCAATATCGACCCATTTCTTCATATTTCTGGTAGCGTAGATATGCACTTTTGTATCCACATGCGAAGGACCAACCTCCTGGACAGATCCAGCCAAAGTCACCCCATCCATCAATTTCTTCAAGTACCATACGGGTCCATTAAAGACTTTTCCAATCCTGATTGACCGGGTTTTCCGGTCCAGCCTGATATGGTGAACTTCAGAGAGGGGTGAATCCATTACCCAGTGTACTGCAACCTTGTCAAATATGGCATCGACAGCCCTGTATTGTTGGCTCCCATCCCCTATCCACTCGACATCCTTAAAATCTTTATCTGCGCACAAAACCCAGGATTGGCCCTCAAAGTCACCGGTAAAAACCCAGATTTTTTCTTCGAAAGGATCCCACTTGCAGGCGTGAATATGCCTGATCTTGCTTTGTGGTATATTGTATATCTTCTCCCAGGATAAGCCACCATCCAGGCTGCGATAAATAGATTTTCCCGCTTCATGGGGTTGCCCATATTCCCCAACATACAATATGTTTCCATCAATATTTGCGACTGAATTATGGAGAGGATTGCGGCAGCCGACCAGTGATAATGTATGATTTGGCTTGTCATCCTCGTGGGAGAGATGGAATACATTGCCTTGCCAGAATGCAACATAGCCACTGCTTGTCGGGATGATGCTAGATTTATCAAGTCTGAACAATCGTCTTGACAACCGATGGAGACCCAATATTCTTTGGCTGATTGACACGGGTAAACTAATCTGCCGCGTCTCAGAGCCTTTCTGTTCAATGGTTACTCTATTAAATTTGCTAAATATTTTTATTTTGTCGTCACAAAAGTGAGCGATCTCTTGATCGATGGTCTTTTCGATAGTAATATTGCCAAATTTCACTTTTTCCTGCAGATCATTTTTACCTTTAAATCTCAGAATCATGAAATAGGCTTTTTCCGCCCAATTTCGAAAATGTAATAATATTCTTGGTCTGGCATCCTTGATGCTTAGATATTTTTTGACCTCAGATCCAAATTTCAATTTGTAATCTCGCACACCCACCATATCAAATACCTTGAATCCACGAGCCCTCCAATACCGGATGGCATACCATATCATGCTTTCGTTGGGTCGATAGAATTGTGAACCCCGGTAGCTGGCCCCTCCCCAAAAGAAAAATTTTTTATTGAACCCCAGAAATATAGAGGTAGCAATACTCTCACCCTTAGGATTCCGTACGCGTAAACAAAGCATATTGTCAGATGCTGAAAAATTGCGGAGCAGGGTTTTTACCTTCTCTAGAGAATAGGTAGGAACCATGCCCTGTTTAGCAAACACATCTGTGAGTTGATCATAATATTCAACGGCGAACGCATCATCGGGTGTGGCCTCTTCCAGGGTAGCACCCCTTTTTCCGAATTGATTAATAAAATTGCGACAATCACTCTTAAAACCTGATAGCAGATCATCATCTGATTTGGCATCGACACTGAGCTCCAGCGTGTCAACAATACTCGTTGTATATGGAATCGAGTCAGCATCTGCCACCTGAAGAGATCGGTCAACTATCTCAATGTATTTTACCCGTGTAGTTTTATATATGTAGGGGATGATTGCTGGGATGATTTGCAGAATGTGACCTTCATCGGCAACGTCAAAACCCATAAAACAGGTACTCCATCCTCGAAAGGGGCTTCCAAATATTTTCACGCCAAATTTACTTACAATGAGTCCTGAAAAATAGCCCAAGACACGACCACCATGATCTATTTGTATTACATGGGGGGTTGCATTGCTGTCATCAGCCACGAACTGGATCCAGGCGGGGGTGGTAAATATGCTTTTTTCTGAATAACTAAGAAATTGTTCATGGTCAATTTCACCCAGTGATAAGGATTTAAATTGGTACATAGGTTCAGACTGGTTCTTGGAGATCGTTGATTTGCTGATCGATTTTTTTAATTTGGTCGATGATATTGTCACAGGTTGAGCTGGATGAGTAATTCTCCGTTAAATATTTCTGTGCGTTTTTGCCTTTCGCCTGGATCTGAGATTGGGACTGAGTGATCAATTCAAGAATTCGGGAATATTCGTCAGGGTTATTGCTTTCACACCACCAGCCAAAATCACCATGGAGAATTACTTTGCCAATGTCAGTACATGGATCTGTCGCAGCAAACACAGGCATGCGGTTGTCCATGTAGGATAACATCCTTGAGGGAAAATTAGGGATGGTGTATCTGTGGTCTAGAAAAATAAGCCCTACATCACATACCGTCAAAAGTTCATTATAATCCTTTTGAGGCAGCCCTCTGATAAGGGTCACATTCTTGGGTTGGTGGGCAGTGAGATACTGCTCTAATTTATACAGTTCTGTACCTGATCCGCACATAAGAAAATGAACCTTGTCATTATGAAGATTTTGCTTTAGAACAGAGATGATAAAGGCAATACCCTGGGGCTTTCCAAAATTGCCGCCATAGACAAAAAGAGGTTTGTCGAGTGGCAAGCCATATTGTTTTTTAAGCGTGGCATTGCTAATAACCTCTGGCTCTACTGCTTCCGTAGGCACAATGCTATTGGGGCACATTGTGACAATGTCTCGAGGTATTTGAGGGTTGTGTCTGACTAAATATTCACGATTCGCTTCAGACATGCAACCGATAATGTCTGAAACCGAATAGAGTTTCTTTTCCTTGTGTCGGAAGTAGTGATAAAAAAAGCTATGTTTTGAAAAGACATCGATATCCACTGCATTTTGAGGAAAAATATCTTTTAGCATCAGATAGGATGTTGCATTTTTATTTCTTTTTTTCAAAAACTTAAGCACATAGTTAAATGTGACAGGGGGAGTGGAATAGAGTAAAAGGTCGAACGATTCATCCTTCAGGAATGATTTTATGGCAAAAATGAATTGATGCTGGATCAAGAGCGTGGTAATGCCACGTTCAATCATGTTTGTTTTTTGAATGTTTCCAGTTCTCACCTTTAATAATTTCGAATGCTCGTTTTTAATGAAATGTGTATAAGTCTGATTTCTCCGCTCAGTTGGTGAAACAATGGTAACCTGATGACCGCGTGCCATAAATTCCCGGAGTAAATCCGTATAGATCATTCTTTGATTGATATCATTAATGTTGGCCACTGTCAGGAAAAGGATATTCATAGGACTTCAGGTTTGCATATCAATTGGCTACGCACGGTATGCTGGGAAAAAGGTAGTACCCTTATCATAATCTTTTTCCTGCACCCGAAGGGCTACCAATTTTTCATAAACATCATAGTCATGGATATATTTACCGATATAGAAATCCTCTGTTGAATGAGGCGAGAATGCTTTTTTGTACTGGTATATCCCATCGTCGCGTTTATACCCTCCTCCTAAAACGAATAACTCTTTTCCTGATGCTTTACACCATTTAATAATTTCCACTTTCAGAAAATCATTTGGTCGACTTGAATAGTACTCACTCAAGGTTCCTCCCATAAAGGAATAGGCATATTTTTCTGAGAATAGCACTAGCTCAGTGGATACGATTGTTTGATCCGCTATGGCATGAAAATAGGCATAGTGACCCTTCAGGTTCAGGTTGATATCATTAAAATAGGATTCCGGAAAATAATAATAATTATTCGCATGGTTTCTTTCCATGGTACTATAATAGATCTTTAAAAAGCGCTTTAACTCTGATCCTGTTTGATCCAAACGTAGGGTGACCCCATCTTTAGTTGCTCTTCGATAATTTTTGCGCACTTTTCGATCAAAATCAAGCCATATTTCTTCCATGGGCAGCTGCAAATCCCTGATCACATTTGGTAATAACTTAACTACTTCACCATAATAATCTTGCCGGACTAGTCTGTTATCAAACAAATGGAATCTCATAAATTCGCTGATAATATTGTTTTCTTTACAGAATTTTTTAAAGCTAGAGAAGTACATTTTCAAAAGTTTTGCATGATCAATGCCCTCCGTAATAAGAGGACCTCCATAACCATAGGGAGTAATGATATCGAAGTATTCCTTTCCATCAATACTGGTTTCTATTTTTCTTTTGATAAACCTATGACTTACGTGCCCGTATTCACATTCATATTCATAGCTAGCGTTAATGCCATTTTCAACAGTTTCGTTTATTTTAATATACTCATCTAAAAAAAAGATATCGTTCAAAGGGTGCGCTAGGTAGTAAAGTTATTAATTATTGTTATCATTTTGCTGATATGATTTTTATCATACCTTTGATCACACACGATTGAAAGTTCAAAATTATAAAGGTCGATTGTGCGGGCATTAAGCTGGTGTGATGGACTGCTGGGCCAATGCGATGGACAGTACACATTATTTTTTGAAAGATATTGCTTCAAATTGGTACGCTGGGTTGGGTGTACCTTCACTGGAATAAACAAAGGGCATTCATCATCTGAAATGTCAGAAATAAGTTTCTGCACATGCTTGCCCTCAACCATTTTCTCCAGGATGAGTCGCCCATTTTGAATTCTTTTTTTACGCAGGGAATCCACATTTAACCGACTTAAAATGGACATTGAAAGGTCGTCGATCAGATAGTCTGTGTAGTCTTGATCAAGAAGGTTTTCAGCCTCAGCGAAAGTCTTTAAATACAATTCCTTTTCACTACTTTTTTTATTCATATATTGAGCTTTTGAGGTCATGGCACCCTTTCTCAGATTAACATACTCCGTATGAACATTCTGTGGGGCTTTTATCAAAAAGGGGGATTTCATTTTTGCTGCGATGGCTCCTCCAGGAGTGGCGAACCACTTTCGAAAACTGGCATAGGTATAATCTGACATTTCATGAAATCGTTTGTTGCAAAACGCTGAATGCGTTGCATCTTCGATAACAACGGTGGATGGCTTCATTTTGAGCTGTTTGATTATTTCTGAAAAACCAGATTGAATAAATCCGAAGTAATTCATGATCAAGACAACATCACAGCCCTGCCCTTGTTCCAGATTGATCTCAAGAAGACCTGAGCCGTTTATGATAACATCATAAAATTCAACTTCAATATTATGAGCCAAAAAGGGATCTATCATGGTATGGCAACAATACGAGGGCAAGTAAACTCTCTGGAATTTCTGAGTAGCTAAAATATCACGAATAATAAAATCCAGGGCAGTGCGCCCTGAGGCCAGAAATCTATTTTCAGTTCCCCAATCTAACCAGCTTGGTAGATCTTTCCGCGAAGCATTTGTGCCACCACCGCTATCCCAAAACTCACTACCGATCTCACGATACATCATATCGCACTTTCACGTTTAAGCCATCTCCTTAAAGTCCTCGGGATCTTCTACTTTCCAGCCGAGTGGATTTCTACCTCTAATTCATAGTCATGACCAATATAACCTCGGTCAGTAAAAACTGTATCGATAACTCCGTCTATCATAATCTCAGCTTGTTTAATGGCGCATAATAGAGTGTGACCATCATAATGATTACCATGTGAAGCCTGGATACCCACAACCCAGTTATCCCGTGTCGTCGTTTCAACACTGAGCTTGCAACCATACTCATACTTTTTGTGAACCTTACCCTTAGCAATATATTCAACTTCAGGGGCATGAAAACTGTAAAGCTTATTTTTGTCGTCTCTTTTCTGCTCATAAACACGGTGACATTTCTCATGCAGATCCTCCCATTCAGGTAATTGATCTACAGTGAGCTTTCGCTCTACATCCCTTAACACTCTTCTATAGTAAGTTGTACAGTAATGGATTCCTACCATTTGTTAGTGTGGTAGCCCTGGTCGGGCGTCATCTTCGCAATAATATTCATCATACTCTTTCTCATAATAGTCCCAGTCGATCTAATTTGCTAACCAAGACAATGGATGCTTGAATTCAACTCGTAAGTGCAACTCAAAAGGTATT
>JABMOT010000298.1 GCA_013202385.1 Fidelibacterota bacterium | reverse complement strand
GCCCGACATACGCCGAGATATTATTGTGATTGGGTTCCCCATCAGGCGTATAGAGCTTTACTGGATAAATCTGTTCGGGGATCGGCGTGCTGCTGGTGCCACCCATATCGGTCCCCAGAGATTTTGTTTTCATAATCTCAAAAGCCAGCCGATTGTCCTCAGTGGCAAGGTATAGCGTTCCACCATCAGAATTGGTGATCCGCATACCCTCCTCAATAATGAGATTTAACAGCGTGGGCAAGTCTCGCTCTTTTGAGAGTTGATAGCCAATCTCAGCTAGCTTATCAATCTGAATTTCACATTGTTCGATGTAATTCAAGACATTGGGATCCGCTTGCGCGAGGTAGTCCTTAACGTCTGCTCGATTTATATAGGTCTTGTTGATCATATTTGAAATCTCCGGCTGTAATTATCTAATTAAGAGTGCTAAAATAACCATCTGGACAGGCAATGGGTTGCTTTTTTCAAAGGATGGAACAAGATTTCTTTGGAGCCGCGATTCTGTTACACATGAAATCCGCGCAATTCCTTTATGGGTTGTCCCTGTTACGGTACTAAATTATTACCAATCATTTTTGAGAGGTGCACCCATGAAAAAAATCCTTGTCCTGGATACCAATGTCATACTGCATGACAGTGACTGTATTTATCATTTTGAAGACAACGACATCGTTTTGCCCATGGCTGTCTTGGAAGAACTCGATCATTTCAAAACAGGTAACGATGTGCTCAATTATCATGCCCGCGCCTTCGTAAGGGCTATCGACAAGTTATCCACCGAGAAAATGTTTGAAAAGGGAGTCAAGCTGGGCGCCAAACAAGGCGTGTTTCGCGTGGAGCTTAAATCCCATAGTGAAGATCTCATTGGTGTCTTTACTGAGGACATTACGGATCATCGCATTCTTTATACTGCATACGAACTGGCGAAAACTGAGAAGCAGCGCGTTGTGCTGGTGAGCAAGGATGTAAATTTGCGGTTGAAAGCCAAAGCCTTGGGACTGGAAGCACAGGATTATTTTACGGATAAAGTGGCCAGTATTGATGAGCTTTATACGGGTAAAACAACCCTGGAACATATCGACTCAGAAATAATAGATCAGCTTTATCAAAGCCCTTTTGAAATGCCCTTCGATAAGGCCATTGTTGATAAGAGTCCCGTTCCCTGGCACCATTATATTTTGAAAAACGAGCAAAAGTCTGCACTGGCAGTCTATAACCCAAACCAGGATACACTTCAGCGTCTTGACAAACGGGCAGCTCACGGAATTATTCCCCGTAATGCTGAACAGCTCTTCGCTCTTGACGTGCTTACAAATGACGATATCCCTCTGGTATCCATAACGGGAAAAGCTGGGACAGGCAAGACACTGCTCGCCCTCGCTGCCGCCATGGAAAAGAAGCGGGCATATCGACAAATTTACATCGCCAGACCCATTGTCCCCCTGAGTAATAAGGATATCGGTTTCCTCCCAGGGGATATCAAATCCAAAATTGATCCATACCTACAGCCTCTCTGGGACAATCTGAAAGTCATCCAGAACCAATATTTGAATGACAATTCAGAATTTGAAAAAATAAACAAGCTGGTCGAGGAAGAGAAGATTGTGATTGCGCCCCTGACCTATATCCGTGGTCGAAGTTTACAAAAAATCTTCTTTATTGTCGATGAGGCTCAGAATCTCACACCCCACGAGATCAAGACGATCATTACCCGGGCTGGGGAGGGCACCAAAGTGGTTTTCACTGGAGATATATTTCAGATTGATCACCCCTTTCTGGACAGTCAATCCAATGGGCTTTCCTATCTCATTGACCGTTTCAAGGGACAACGTCTATATGCTCACATGAATCTTGAGAAGGGTGAACGTTCTGCTTTGGCTGAGTTAGCGTCAAATTTATTATAATACGTATTGGTAACCATGCTACAGGCGGGACAAATCACCCTGACAAACCAACGATCCGAATAGATCGCACGTATCAATCGAGTCATGGATTATATCGATCGCAATCTAAACCAGGAATTGACACTTGAAGGATTTTTTGTGGGGTGGCCAAAACACCCTTCACCCTTAACCCACTACGAGATTCTCAAAAATAGTTTTTCAGTTTGGATAGCTCTGGATGGTGAACGCTGTGTTGGGTTTATTAATGCTCTCTCTGACTGAGTATTTTACTCGTATATCCCCCTACTTGAGGTTTTGCCAGATTACCAGGGGAAAGGAATTGGAAGTGAGTTGCTAAGTCGTATGGTTCAGGCTTTAGATGAAATGTATGCAATTGATATTGTCTGTGATGAATCCATTGAGAGCTTTTATACTCAAAAAGGTTTTTCGGGACTTGTTGGTACGGTAAAAAGAAATTATCAGAATCAAGGTGGCCCAAGCTAACAAAATCTCAGAGCTGACGCACATACAGGGGATTAGTTAACCATAATGATTTACCAAGATACACTGAAATTACAAAGCGAGCCGGTTTCGTGAAGCAGCTCAAGCCTAAGGCGTTAAAACAGCGTTGGGGTGAATTTCTGGCGTTCTAACTCAAGCAATTTATGCTTGATATCAAGACCACCTGTGTAACCACCTAGAGAGCCGTCAGCAGCAATTACTCGATGACAGGGAACTATGATGGGAAGCGGGTTTTGACCGTTGGCCGCACCTACCGCCCTCATTCCACCGGGGCTGCCGAGCTTATTTGCTATCTCACCATAGGACCGGGTTACACCATAAGGGATTTGTAGTAATTCCCTCCATACCTTACGCTGAAAATCAGTCCCTTCAACTCTTATTGGAAGCTCAAATGAGGTTCTCTCACCGGCAAAATATTCATTGAGTTGGTTGACAGCTGGTATCAATTCGATTTCTGATTGGCACACTTCCACGCCGGGAAACTGGTCTGCCAAATAGCCCAACAATTTTGCTTCTGCAGCTATTCCCAGAGCAAGTGAGCACAACTCTTGACCATGCTGTGCAAGATAGATCAGTCCGACAGGGGTGTTGGCAGATGAGTACTGGATCACCAAATCAGATTGACACTATACAGACTCTGAAAGAAAAGCTTCTATTCTAGCCTTCAAATCATCTCGAGTTCGACGGTAGTCCGGCAACTTTGATTCATCCACATCCCAACCATGAAAAGGATCTTTGATGCTCCAATGAATCCGTTGAACATTGCCTGGAAATGTGGGACAAGTCAGGGCTGCGTGATCACACACAGAGATCACAATATCAATCCCGGCATCCAGATAGTCATTTACATCATCAGATGTCTGATTCGAAATATCAATCTGAATTTCATTCATAATCAGAATTGACATGGGGTGCAACCTGCTCGGCTCGACGCCTGCTGAATACACGTCAAATTTATCACCTGCCAGATGGCGCAACAAACCCTCACCAATCTGCGATCTGCAGGAATTCCCCGTACATAGAAATAGAACCTTTGGCTTCATAACTGCGCTCCATTAACCCCTGTTTAAATAGACAACTTCCCAATCGTCACTGAATTTTCCTGCCAGGTATCCAATGCCATAGGAAAGACTACCATAAATTGCCATTTCTAAAACAACAACACCGGGGTTGAGTTTAAATTCATTCCCGGCGCTGTCCATGCCCTTTCCACCCGAGGCCAGCACCAGCCCCAGATAGGCGCCAACACAACTTCCGCCGCAATTTGCCCCATACTTTTTAGCCTTTCCCTGTTTTGCCATAATCTGGACTAAGTCAGTTAGCAGTAAGACTTGATCCTGACCCATGATATCGATGGTGGCCGATTCCATAGTCATACGAAGATTCTTGCCCTCGATCGTCATCCCATTGGCGAGAAAAAGCTTACCCTCAGCATAGTGTTGGCTGATGCCCTGAGCACTTGCTGAAAGTGCCAGTAAATAGCAGGTAGCTAATAAAAGTAATCTGATTGAATGTTGAATTCTTTGCATCTTTTCCCCTTTTTGAAAAAAATATTGACCTTCAGCCTCTTTTTCACATTTCAATTCAACGTTGTTAACCTGTTGTAAACTTGAACCATAATTTAGTTGAGATTATTTTCATATAAAGCTTAAGCTCTCCAATAGCCACATTCGTAATAAAATTCTATACTACACCAGGAAGAACAATAACATCAACGCATATAAATTGTGATCACCCAGTATTTCATTATATTTATCATGCTAATTCTTATAATACATAATGATTGTTAGGTGATTATGGGTATTGATAAAACAGATAAACAAATTTTAGACATTCTCCAGGAGGATGGTCGTATTACTAACGCTGAGCTGGCACGGCGTATAAATATGTCGCCACCGCCAACTCTGGAGCGCGTAAAAAAGATGGAGCGATCTGGAATTATCCGGGGCTATGTCGCATTGACTGACCCGATCAAGCTGGGGCTGACTTGTTTTACCTATGTTGAAGTCACCCTGCTTCGTCATGGCCGGGAAGGTGTTGAGCGATTCATGAAAGCAATTACTGAATTGAGTGAAGTCATGGAATGCCATCATATTACGGGAGGTGCAGATTTCTTACTGAAGGTTGCCACTCATGATATACCAGACTATGAAAATTTTGTACTGCATAAGCTAACTGCTCTCCCTGAAGTCCAACACCTGAAAACCATGGTCGTGCTATCGACGCTTAAACATGAAACCAAACTGCCAACTGAACACAGCGTTCACCCGTCAGGCGTTTGATGAGCAATTCATTTCCACCTAAAAAACACCTTATCGGGCTGGTTGGTTTTGGAACTGTGGCGAGAGGCCTGTGTCAGATTCTCTCAGAAAAACGCGCTTATTTACTAAAAGAGCTACACTTTGATTTTGAGATTGTTGCTGTAACGACCCGAAGCCGTGGTACCATGTATCACCCTTCCGGGCTCTCGCTATCAACGCTTATGGCTTGCGCAGAATCAAAGACTCCCTTTACCGAACATCTGAAAGCGTGGAATAGTGAAACCATGATCCGGAAGTCCAACGCCACGATTATTGTTGAATTGGCTGATTCCATCCTCACCACAGGCGAGCCGGCCTTAAGTCACTGCCGAGCAGCGTTTGAAACGGGAAAGCATGTTGTCTCGGGGAATAAAGGACCTGCCGCCCTGGCTTATTCTGAGTTGAGGGCACTGGCTGACCAGAAAGGCTGTGCATTTTTGAATGAGGCGACGGTTTTAAGTGGAACACCGGTATTCAGTTTTATAAGAACAGCCCTGGCGGGGAATAAAATTTTGGGGCTGCGTGGAATTTTAAACGGCACTACCAATTATATGCTTCGTGAAATGGAAGCTGGTATCAGTTATAAGCTCGCCCTCGAAAAAGCCGACTCACAGGGCTTTCTAGAGGCGGACAAAATGGCCGATGTTGGGGGTTTTGATGCACAGGCCAAGTTGGCAATTCTGGCTAATATCCTGTTTAACCAATCCCTCAATTTGGATGACATTAAACGCAAGGGTATCACGGAACTCAGCGAGTTAGATATACAAACAGCTCTCCGTGAAGGTAAACGTTGGAAGCTTGTCGCCAGCTTGACCCTTAAAAAGAATCAAATACTTGCAGAAGTCAAACCAGAAGCGCTGCCCTTTAGTGATCCTCTATCACAGGTGTCAGGGACACTGAACGCCATCACCTTTTCAACTGACCTCCTCGGAGATGTCACCCTAACCGGACCGGGGGCGGGAAGTGTGGAAACTGGCTACGGAATTCTGTCTGATCTACTAACCATAAATACAGGGGTTTTAACATGAGCATGGACTTTACAGACAAAGGTATCAACACCAAAGTTACCCACGCCGGAGAGAATCCTGATACCATACATGGTTCAGTTGGCGTTCCAATTTATCAGACTTCCACTTTTAAATTTCAGGATGCCGATCATGGCGCCCGACTATTTGGAGGCGAAGAAAAGGGCTATATCTACACCCGTATTGGTAATCCCACGACCAATACGTTTGAAGAAGCTGTTGCGCTTTTGGAACATGGTTATGGTGGTATTGCCACAGCTTCAGGCATGGCTGCAGTTGCCAGCGTGTATATGACCTATCTCGGTAATGGAATTCACATGGTGGGGACAGATGCTGTGTATGGTTCGTCCCGCATGATCATCGAAAACGATTTTAGCCGTTTCGGTGTCGAATCAACCTTTGTTGACACTGCCGATCTTGAAAAAGTGCGTCAGGCGATGCAGCCGAACACCAAACTTTTATATATTGAGACCCCAGCCAACCCAACGATAAAGCTTACTGATATCTCAGCATGCGCTGAAATTGCCCATTCCCACGGCGCTCTTCTCGTGGTTGATAATACATTTATGAGTCCCATTCTCCAGAATCCTCTGGAGCTCGGGGCAGATGTGGTTCTCCACAGCATTACCAAATACATCAATGGACATACTGATGTCGTCGGCGGCGTGATCATCACTAAAACTGCTGAAGAATTCGACAAAATAAAATCAATGGTAAATGGGCTGGGCGGAATCATGGATCCCCATCAAAGCTGGCTCGTCTTGCGCGGCATGCGAACCTTGTCCTTGCGTGTTCAGCGGGGAGAGGAAAATGCTCGGACCCTGGCCGCATATCTCGAAACCCATCCCAAAATTGAGTGGGTGCGCTACCCTGGTCTGGCTTCACATCCACAACACGAACTGGCTACCAGGCAAATGAAAGGTTTTGGCTCAATGATTAGCTTTGAGGTAAAGGGCGGAATTGCCAATGGCAAAACCGTGCTCAATAACCTCAAAATTCCCCAACTTGCTGTTTCGCTTGGAGGTTACGAATCCCTGATCCAACACCCTGCTTCCATGACCCATGCCAACATCCCCGAGGCTGACCGGAAAGCCGCAGGCATTACAGATGGCTTGATTCGTTTTGCCGTTGGTACCGAAGACGTTGAGGATTTGCAGGCAGACCTGGCTCAGGCATTAGCCCTTATATAGACGGCCGTAAGAATTTGACCCTTTCCCGTAGGGCATAGAGCTTGGATTTTAATTTAATCTCTTCCTGATTAATGTTCATATTAGGGGCCTATGCTCAAACCCAATATTTATAAGCACAATCGAGGACCTTATGATCAGCAAACTTGTTTATACAACAGTATGCCTATTGCTGCTTTCAACCTGTAGCGGCCCTGCGGTTATGTATACTGGAGAAAGGCCGCTCGCAGGATTTAATATTACCATCGATCCAGGGCATGGTGATACCCAGGCTTATGATGATTTTAGAGTGGGTCCCACAGGTGAACGGGAAGAGTGGATTAATCTCCGGGTTGCAAAAGAGCTGTCCAAGAAGCTTTCCTGGGCTGGTGCCAACGTTTTAATGACGCGGACCGACGATAAAGATATAAGTCTAGGGGGAAGAGCAACACTGGCGATTAAACACCAGAGCCACCTCCTGGTCTCCATTCACCATAACGGCTCAACAAATGACCCTGAAATGGATATCCCGATTGTCTATTTTTATGGTTCTGCAAGCCAGAATCCCGCCTCTGTAGATTTTGCCACTATTCTGTTAGCGGGAATGCGAGACAAACTAAATTTTGAACAACCTGATGGGGGAGCAATCTTTAGCGACCACCTGATTTATGATTCTGGAACCTCAATCCTGAGAAATACTGTCGATCACTTGCCTGGGGTTATTGGCGAGGCTGGGTTTTTCACCCAGATCGCTGGAGAGGGTCGGCTCAAATCAAAATCTTATAATAGTCTGGAAGCAGAGGTCTATTATCAGGCCATCCTCACCTATTTTGAGCGTGGCATCCCGTTTGCCACCCCTTTCCCGTCGGACACACTCCCCTATTTAGACCTCACCCAAACGCTTGAATTCCAACTGGATGATGGATTTGGCGGCGCATTTTTTGAAGAGCATTCCGTCTCCGTTTTCCAGGACGGAAAACCCCTGGTTTTTAGCTGGGACCCCGTATCAGGTATCCTAAAAGCCACACCCGTTCTTTCTGATGGGCACAGGGTTTCGTTCCAGGTGTTTGGCAGAAATTTTAAAGGGAATGCGCTTCACTCACGCCCGTTTAGTTTTTTAACCAAAACTGGAAAAGCCTGGTATTCATACGACGAATGGGAGTCTGCTTTCAAGCAGGCCGAGAAACTCTCTACTCAAATCGCAAACATTGACACCAACGCAACAGACCAGGATCTGGAAATTCTCGATAATGCTATAAACCTCTATCAGCTAAGCCTCGAGCTTCAAATTGTTCACCGAGAGGCTCGCAGGGCTGAGGAAAGTATTCTGAGTCTGTTAGAATTAAAGCAGACAGCCTTCAAAATTGATTTGGCCGAACAAATAGAAGCGCAGCGACTTCGTATTACTGAATATTACCCTGACTGAGGACGAGGGTATCAGCTAACTATAAATTCCTTTAAATCTGAATGGAGCAGCTGATAAAGCTCCTCCAGATTATCCACAGGAAAGCTGCACATTAAAAACCCAAAGACTGGAAATTTTTTGAAATCGGTCTTCCTTAATTCCAAGGGCGTTTTAACCGTTTCTAGCAAAGCATCATAGTTGAAGCTTGTAATGTCTCCCCCTGAAGTTCCCGTACTATTATTTAACACGATTAGAGCATAACCTTTTTCGGGACTTCTCCGGACCAGCTTATCCCAGTCTGGTCTGGATTTTTTATCAAGAATTTCATACAGATTCATGTCCCAGGCATAGAAAGCCAGATCTGCAGTTGAGCACCAGCCACCGAACCTTAATGGGTTTATCTCAATCGCCATTACGGAATTATCACCATCAATTCTAAGCTCAACATGAGCTGGAAAATTATTTAACCCAAAGCAGTCCCCCAAACGGCTCAAATAGCGTTCGATGGGTTCTCTATATTCCCTAATCAATGCTGCTGAAGTGATATAAACGCGATCATTGACATCGGCTTCGGAGGCAAACAGATGCCTCATCATATTCAGCATGACGACCTTCCCAGAATCATCATAGTAGCAATCAATGGCAAACTCTTCTCCAGGAATGACCGACTCAAGGATAAAGGTTGAGTTATCCAGTACTCCAATGGGGTAGATATTTTCACTTGAGTTGATCACTTGGTCAAGTTCATTCAAGATTCGTTTCCACTGTTCAGCATTTTCAATGCTGTGCACTCCCAGGCTGAAAAAGCCCACACTTGGCTTCAAGATTAGCGGATATGGAAGGTGTTGAGGGTTGACAGATGAAAGCTCAGAACGGGAATAACCCCTAAAAAAATAGTCAGGGTGGATCTCAGCTAAAAGCTCTCTAAACCGAAGCTTATCTTTCACTTTTTGAGCGGTCTTGACTAGGCTACTCTCAGGCAGTTTTTGATATAGCCAGTCCAAAGCATTTTCAGAGTTCATATACAGCTGCGTCTGGGGCTCGTGAATGAGGCTGGAAACCGCGGCTGCTTCGCTGAGATAATTTATGCGATAATCCTTCAAATAAGATTCCGCTGAAGCCGTCTTTACAACAGGAATTTGAAGCGACTGAAGGGTTTCTTTCAGATAGACCGAAACATAGGGACCATCTATTAAAAACATCTGGCTACTTTTTTTGAAGGGTTAATAAGCGCTGAAAAAGAGTTGAGTTGAACAGGCCTAGTAGCGCTGTTCCAGGATTTTTATTTCAATATTTCCTAACACTGGAATCAGGTCTGTGAGATTTTCAAAATCACCCTCGACCAGAGCAATATGGGTGGCATCCGCCGGAAATTGATCCAGACTGGGATCCACATCAACCCACTCACCATCAATGGCAACCACTGGCCAGGCGTGGAAGAGAAAACGCCCATGTAGATAAACCAAGCCAATATGTATCTTGGTTGGAATGCCTGCAGCCCTGCTCAGAGCAGTATATAAAGTGGTGTGCTCTGTACAATCACCGACCCCCGTTTTCAGAATATCAACCGCCCCAGAGATGCTGGCAACAGGCTTTTTCTCAAGATAATTAAAAACCCATTTTGTCAAGACACGGCTCATGGCTATGGGTTCATCCACACCCATCAAAATTTCGTGCGTCTTTTGTCGAATCAAGTCATGATCACTTTGTATCATATCAGAGGCTCGCAGATTACGTTGGATTTCTGCCGGGTTTACGATTGTCGCGGTTTGATTCAACTCAAGAACCAATGGGTTTTTGCTGCGGATGATTTGACGTTTTGAGCTCAGACCCTCCAATATGGATGCTGAAATGCCGGAAACTTCCATTACGAGTTGTCTAAGTTTAGCGGGCTTTGAAATGGGATAATTCGGGACTACAGCAAAACCGTTCAACAGATCAACCTCAGCAGCTTGATTCTTTGCGATAGCCAATTCAGGCGTTGTTCGCTCCATGGTCATCCCCATAATGGTCTGTTCTTTAAAAGTAATACCATTATCATCCAACCACATGATAGAGGGAATTCCCTTGAATTCTATCCGTAGCTTATTAAGAATGTGCGTTTCGCCACCAACACTTATGAGCTCTTTGCCTTCATGGGTGATGCTAACATCAGCCAATTCGTTGGACATGGGATCATATGCCGGCACGCGAATCGTTTCACCCTCCAAGATTCCCTTGCTGGCCACCATGGGCTGAATGGCCGTATAGGTGTATAGGTTTTCTGGAACTTTTATGACGCTGTGACTGGTGTCCTGTCCTTGAATAAACTCCAGCTTCATGCTGGTGCCCTGTTTCTCTCCGCGGATATGGGTTGAATATTGATCCGAAACCATCCAGAAATTAAAAGCTTCCATCCTAAACAAGGTGTCCATTATAGAGGTATTCTCAAGATTAATTTCTGATTCCAGGCCACCAAAAACAACATTGAGAATTGTTGAACTTTTAATCGTGTAGCCGGTCTCACCCTGATTCTCAATTGAATAAACAGTGTGTCCCATTTTGCGACCATCCAGAAAGATGTTCATCCATTCTGACTCACTGGGGAGCTCTCTAAGACCGGAAGCCAGGGATATATATTTCCCTGAGCTTGATTCATCAAAATAAAGAGTATAGACGAGTCTGCCTGAGAGAAACAGCCAAACCAGGGTAAGCAAGACAAGATAAATCTGTTTTTTCAAAAGGAGCCATTCTCCAGAAAGGTAAGTGGTCTAAGTCTGGGCTTTTGCGAAAAAAAATAGATGGTTTTACTTTCTATACTCATATTGGCGACAAATTTAGACCTAACATCGAATATTGGAAGCAAGATAAGCTATTGAAAATTTAAAACCATGCAGAGCCCTAAAAATAGTCGCTGAAGTCGATTGCCACAACCGTTGCAGCATCTGTGAAAGAACTGACCGAGGATCGAGCCCTGCGGATCGGCGCCGTAAGAGAGGTCATTTTGAAAAACCTTCCGGCAGTTTAGGACGAGCTGATGGACTGGGGGATGATCACCTGTCAAATACCCCTTCATGTTTATCGGGACACCTACAATAAACAACCTCTGCTGTTCGCCGCTCTGGCATCACAAAAAAACCATATAGCTGCTTATTAATCAGGACTATACCTGTTAGAGAAAATGTACAAAGATTTTGATAATGCATATGGGAAAACGGGAAACGAATTGATGTCGGGAAATCACGTGTTCGATTTCGCAAGGCGGAAAAGCTGCCTCTGGATCTTATTGGACGTACGATAGCAGCACTACCGATGGCCGAATTTGTTGCCCACGTGAAGTCAATTCATTCACCGCGAAAGCGTAGACAACGTTAAGCTGACTATATTTTGAAGCCTAAATTGAGGACCCAGCTACGCGCATCGAAATAATAGGATGCATTTGAAGCAGACATCAGGTTTTGAACGCTGACACCAAAAATTATAGCGCTACCCCGAATTGGTATTTTGGTCGATGCATATAAATTGAGGTTTTCTCTTCCAGGCAACTCAATAACCATATAGTTAATACCATCGCTGGAACCGGCATAATATTGTTTCCCCTCATGGAAATACTGCAGACGGACATTCCCATGTTTTACTGCAAATTCGACTTCAGCAGCATCTTTAAATTTCGGTTTGTTGGGAAAGATGGTAAAAGACGAAATGTCAATCCTAGTCGTTCCGACAAAAACATTTAAAACACCCTGGAAAAGTGCTGCCGAGGTTGACATTTCGTACCCAGTCAAGTTGGTCGTCGCTGAAAAGTTTACTGGCGTTGGCAAAGCTCTGGGGATAGCTCGATAATATATTTTATCAATATACCTGTTTTTGAAACTGGATATCTGAACATCAACAAGTTCCATGATGTTGAACCGACCTTTGGGCTGAAGGGTTAATTGTAAACCAAACTCAAGGGATGCATTTAATTCTGGCTTCAAATCATCATTTTGATACCTGGCGATGGTTGTGTTCTCCCTCAAATATTCATCGTACATGCTGGGATATCGGATGCTGGTGCCAGAGCTGTAGAAGAGTTGATATTTCAATGCTTCTCTGGTTTTGTTCAAGGTAAATCCATTGCGCTTAGACAGATAGTCGTAAACTTCATTGCTCGTATCATCAATATATGTATCACCGTCCCAGGTAGCAAGGTGCCTCTTATTCAATTCAATCTTGTCATAGCGAAAACTAGCGTTTAGTTCCATAAAATCAACCAGGAGAAGATGAAGTGGGGCTCGATATTTAACGATTTCAGTTGCCGCAAAGCGTGTCTGCTTAAGGTCAATCTTGTGGAAGGTAAGATGATCCCATTTTACGTTATTCTCTTCCGATTCGCTTGTGTGAAAATCATTTCTAAGTTCAAGCCGGGCAAAATTAATAAGCGCTTTACCAAGGATTTTATTTTCGATCACAGCCAGATTACTGGTCTCGCCTGCATCACTAGAGTTTAAGATGGTGTCTTCATTTTGATTTCGAAAATGACTGCTGTTTTCCCTTTTCATGAATTGAATTGTCATTTGCGGCAATACACCCAGATCCCCTTGGTACCTGATTTGAGTATACTGATCCTGATAGCTATCCTCGTAATTAAGTGAAGGGGACCTGGATTCTCTGATGTCCACGTGACTCACCCCGAGAATATTTGAGGTATCCTTGAAAGCATATCCAGCATATAAGTTTAAAAAGTTTCTCTTTGAAAGAATGCTGCCGGGATAAGAACCAAAGGGCATGATTTCCCTGCTTGAATAGGTGACCCGGGTTCTCAGGTTCCTCCATTGAATGACATCCGAAACGCTATAGGAACTCAAATCTTTATCGTCTCGTTGAGCATTTACAAGGAGTGATGATTGACCCACCTTTTGGGGTTCGATCACCACAACCCCACCAAAAGCTCCCGAGCTGTATCTCAGTGTGCCAGCCCCTTTAACAATGGAAATTGATTCTACATCATTCAGGTTGAGCCAGGATAAATCAAAACGTCCGCCATACCCAGAGTTCATAGGGATCCCATCATAAACGATCATGACTTCATTGGCATTACTTCCACGAATGGAAATCTGTTGCTCCCCGCCATTGTTTTCAGTCACCACAACACTGGGATCTCTTTCAAGCACTTCACGTAGTTCAGTTGCTCCCTGGTTGATCATTTCGCGTGTACGCAGCACGGTTACAATGGCAGGCAGATCAGTGTGTTCCCATTCCAGCTTTGAGGAAACCACCTCAACCGTTGTTAGATTCAGAATGTCAGGATTTAAAGCGATTACTCTGAGTGCTAAAACATCCATATACTCTAGAGTTGTATCAATGTACCCTATGTATGAGAATTTAAACTTGTGACCCTGATAACGATCTTCAAGTATAAAGTTACCTTCAAGGTCTGTATTCAGGCCTTCTAGTGTACCTACCACTGTGATATTCACACCGGGTAAAGCTGCACCGGTTTGATTATCCACGACCTGAATAGTACTGGCCAGGCTAATTGAGATGGAAAGGAGAATCAGGGGAATATTTTTCATAACGTTGTACCCCCAGTTTTATGAATTAAACGCTTTGATCAATACTTCGGTAATAAAAGCCCTGCTGTGCCTCGCGTAATGTACTGCATATAAAAAATACCGTAATTAAACCTTTTTATTTCACAATTGGACAGGCAACCAGATGTCCCGGGGCATGCTCCTCAAAGATGGGCTTGGATTTAGAGCATGACGCCTCGGCGATGGGGCAGCGAGTCCTAAAAGCGCAGCCACTTGGTTTATTTAATGGCGTTGGTACATCTCCCCTTAATACGATTCGCTCACGATTCTTGCGGCTGGGATCAGGGAGTGGTACCGCTGAGAGCAGTGCCTTACTATAGGGATGCCGGGGGTGGTGATAAACATCCTGGGCGTTCCCATATTCTGCCATATCACCTAAATACATCACTGCGATTTTATCTGAAATATGTTCGACAACTGAGAGGTCGTGAGCAATAAACAGATAGGATACATTGAATTCATCCTGAAGATCCATCATCAGATTGATTACCTGGGCTTGAATAGAAACATCAAGGGCTGAAACGGGTTCATCACAAATAATCAGATCGGGATTTGTTGCCAAGGCGCGAGCAATTCCAATGCGCTGGCGCTGACCACCAGAAAATTCATGGGGAAAGCGACGCGCTTGTTCTGGCTGCAATCCAACTTTATCAAGTAGCCATGCAACCCGATCAGATTGTTCTGAGTTGTTCATTTTCGTATGCAATTGAAGGGGTTCGCTGATGATTTGAGCAACCGTCATACGAGGATTCAAGGAGGCATAAGGATCCTGGAAAATCATCTGTACCCGTGATCGATATTTTCGCATTTCTCCTGCGCTTAATTGAGCAAAATCAACAATACTATTGTCGAAATGATATTCAATATTGCCTCCGATTTCCACATCAGGCGAAACGTGACGCAAAATATTTATCATCGCCCGACCGACTGTTGTCTTGCCACAACCAGACTCTCCAACCATGCCAACGATCTGTTTTCGATCAATAGAAAAGGAAATTCCGTCTACTGCTTTTACTGTAGCCACACGCTTTGAGAAGACGCCTCCATGAACGGGAAAATGAACGGATAGGTTTTTTACGTCTACTAATGTGTTGTTGCTCATGCCTTCACCTGTGCTTCCTGAACGACAAAACAGCGTGCAAAATGGCCAGGGCTGACTTCCTGTAAGAGTGGTTCCTCTGTATCACACTTGTCCAGTTTCACCGTGCAGCGAGTGCAGAATTTACATCCAGTTGGGAGGTCCAAAATACTGGGAACCATGCCTGGAATTGTCTGAAGTCGATTGCTCTTATGTGCCTGGTCTGGTCTAGGAATAGAGCCCAGCAATCCATTCGTATAAGGGTGTAGGGGATTGTTAAAGAGTTCATTCACTTCAGCAACTTCCTGAATAAGACCGCCATACATTACGATTACTCGTTCACAAGTCTCGGCAACAACAGCGAGATCGTGTGTGATGAGCACAACGGCTGCCGATTCATTCTTCCGCTTTAGCTCCAGCATTAAATCCAAAATCTGAGCCTGAATGGTTACATCAAGAGCCGTGGTAGGTTCATCTGCGATGAGCAATGATGGGCTTTTAGCCAGAGCCATGGCAATCATGACACGTTGACGCATTCCTCCTGAAAATTGATGGGGATAATCACCCATGCGTTTTTCAGCATCAGGGATGCCAACCATATTTAACAAGCCAACGGCCTCATCGTAAAGCTGTTGGTATTCTGCTTTAAATTCCTTGCTGATCAGTTTTTCAACCCCCAGAATAATGAGAGCAGAGAAAGTTGGTAGCAGTCCACCGATCACAAAGGCAATGATCATATCAACTGGGGCAAAAGTCCATCCTGCTGCCAATCGAGTAAAGAACAAGATGACCAGCCCGAAAGCCAGGGATGTCTGTAAGCGACCCTTGATCAACATGGCATTTAGACTTTTTGCCCGACTGACAAACCAGGCTTTCAGTGATTCTTTCAAAAGGGTTGGTCTTACAGATTCCATGATCTGCATGCCGATGGTGAAAACCGGATTTAATGAGGTCATGGGCTCTTGAAAAATCATGGCAATTTCAGTTCCACGGATATCCCACATGCGCTTGTAAATATTTTCCCTGAACTCAGACATTGCCTTTGTAAGGGGGGAATTATAGAAGATGTGAACCATAATAGCTAGATTCAAAATCAGAGACAGGAGACCCCACATAAAGCCGTTAATTGGTAAAAGACTGTATATTATCATCCAGAGTGCAAAGAACCCGCCTGCCGCTAAATTACGCTTATCCTTTGGGATCATTTGAAAATATTTATACGGGGGAGCCGTTCTGACCTTTGCCAAATCTTCGGCATCAAAGATTTTTTCGCCCTTAAAGATGATTTCTCCATCTGAGACCTCGCCGGGAGGATTTGGAATCAACTGAATCAGCGAAAGGACCGTAACCGATTTCCCACTACCCGACTCACCAACAATCCCAAGGGTCTCGCCTTTGAAAATATCAAAACTGACGCCATCCACGGCTTTAGCCCATTCGTCGCCAACTTTGAATCGAGTTTTGAGGCCTTTTACTTCGACCAGTTTTTCGCGACTCATCTCAACCTCGAATACACTTTGGGATCGAACGCTTCCCGTACAGCCTCAGCAATAAACATGACCATCAGGAGGGTCACAAACAGGGCACCCACAGGGGCAAAAACCATCCAGGCTTTTGAAATATTTTGAAGCCCCACTTCAAGAAGCTGTCCCCAGCTTGGCGTTGGTGGGGGCATACCAAAGCCCAGGTAATCAAGTCCTACCAATGCTGAAATTCCACCGATAATGGAGAATGGGAAATAGGTAATGATTGGTACCAGGGCATTGGGCAGTATATGCTTAAACATGACCTTGAAATTTGTTTGTCCCATGGAGAGGGCGGCCGCCACATAGTCTTTAGACTTTTCACGATAAAATTCTGCCCGCATGAGATAGGTCATCCCGATCCAGTTCACGATGGTATAGATAAATATCAACAGAAAAAAGGATGGCCGAATAATTGAGCTGATGATAATAATGACAAACAACATGGGCAGGCTGGACCATATCTCAATGATACGCTGGAAAAAGAGATCAAACTTACCTCCCAGATACCCCATACTACCACCGATGAGAACACCGAGGATATAGTTAAGGGTGGTGAGAACCAGGGCGAAGGAAATGGAGATATTAAAGGCGTAACACAGTCTTGAAAATACATCTCTCCCCGTATTGTCAGTGCCCAGCCAATGCGTTCTGGAGGGCGGATCATACATTTTATTCCCCTGGACAGTTATGTCTTCATAGGGACTGTATGGATAAAGGGGCATGATGAGCCAGTTATCGCTGCCACCCTGTTTCCATGACTGCTTTAATTCACGATAAATGGCTTCCCCGGGAACATCTTGACCAAATTCAGTTCCGGCATGATAGCCGGATACGATTGGAAAAGACAGCTCTCCTTCATAACTCACAACCAGAGCACGGTTGTTTATAAGCAATGGTAAAAACCATGACAGGCCATAAAGAATGACCAGCAAAATGAATGAGTAGTAGCCGCGTTTAAGTGTTTTGAATTTGAGCCAGCGTTTTTTAAGAATGGATAAGGAAATTTGTTGTTGTTCAGCCATAATCTTACTTTTTAAGAGGGGTGTCTTGCGGGCCGAGCCTGTTTTGAGTCTGCCGAAATGAAGCCTGACACTTGGTTTTCACCTGAATGTCCTTCGTCGAGATCAGGATGACACCCTGAGTTGTTGTTAGAGAAACTATTTTCATTATCTGAATCTTATCCTGGGGTCAACAGTTGCCAGTGCAATATCAGAGAGAATATTGGCCACAAGTCGAATCACGACGACAATAACCAAAAAACCCAGGGTTATGGGATAATCACGATCCAGAATGGCCTGGAATCCCATCTTTCCAAAGCCATCTATATTGAAAACCTTTTCAATAAGATACGATCCTGCAATGACCACTCCAATAATCCCTCCGATACCGGAAGCAATTGGAATGACTGAATTGCGGATTGCATGTACCCAGACGACTCGTTTTTCCTGCAATCCTTTGGCAAAGGCTGTGCGGATATAGTCCTGCGAAATGTTTTCCAACAGACTGTTTTTCATCAGTACTGTGAGGCCGGCGAAACTACCAATCGACCAGGCAATAATAGGCAGTATAGCATGCCACAGTTGATCTTTGACCTGTTCCAAGAAAGTCATTGTCTCCCAAATGTCTGTGGGCGAACGAAAACCGCCGAGCGGGAAAATGTCCCAATATGATCCGCCACCCAGCAAAACCAACAAAACACCTCCAAGTGCCCAGCCCGGGATGGAATAGGCAATGAAAATGGTCACGCTGGATAAGAAATCAAATGCGGAGCCGTGATTCAAAGCCTTTCGAATGCCCAGGGGAATACAAACCAGATAGGTAAGCAACATTCCAGTCAGACCAAAAAAGATGGAAACCTTAAATCGGGGTGCCATTACCTCTGTGACGGGTTGGTCATAGGTATAGGAGGTCCCTAGATTGCCTGTGAGAATGCCAGAAAATTCAGTTTGAAAGAGCGTGGTGAGGATCTGATTCTCTTTAGATCCTTCCTTATCGATGGCGGCCTTCCAGATCTTGCTGACTTCCCCTTTTTCATCCAGTACAACAACGCTCTCACCTTCAAGTCGCAGCGTCATGTACTGGCCCCTGCCAATGTTCTTGTTAAGTTCGGTTTCTCCAGGGTTGAATTCTACTTCGCGATGCTTGATTTCTCTGGGCCAAATCCCAAGCCAAATCAAATAGCGTTGGTAAACAGGTTTATCGAAACCATAAAACCGTTTCAGCTCACGCATGGCAGACTCTGGCAGAACGGAGCTGCCCCCACTCATAATATCTCCTACGCTACCGACTGCTTCTCCCTGTTGCATGGCTCCGGCCTGCAGCTGTTGGATCGTGCGCTCTAACGGTCCACCAGGGGCCATTTGCAGAATGATAAAAATAAGAATTGTCGACCCCAGGAAGGTGGGGACCATGAGTAAAATGCGGCGTATAAAATAGGTCGTCATTAATTGCTACCGTTATTCTGAAAGTTATGTATCAGTCGTTGCACTTCGAGAACCTCAGCATGATGACTGATACAAAAAAACTAGTTAGAATTAACCTGTTTCAAATATTCTGGCCAATACATGACGTCAACTTCGCTTATTGGGAGTTGAGTATTGTTTGCCATGGCGGCTTTGAGAGCAGCTTCTTTGGCAGGCTCAAACCACCAAAGTGTGAAAGCCGAGCGATAGTCACCAGTGAAACGGTTGACCATATATTCTGGATATCCAAATTTATCCCAATAGAGGATGCGTTGATAATTTCTGGCAATCCCCCAGGCTGCTGGATGTATGTCAGAATAAATTCCGTCGATCTCTCGAATGATCTCAACGCGGCGAGCCTGACTAAAAGTGACATCATATTCTTCACACAACTCATCTACTCTAGCATTTTTGAACCCACTAATGTTGTTGGTGTTTTTTTCATCGGCCAGTGAAGATTTAAGGGATGTCTCAGGATTAGGAAATACCAGACCGCCCCAACTTTGCATGTAGATGGTGAAATTTCTGTCCATTAGGTTTTTCCAGCTGGAATTGCCATCTTCATACTTGATTTGCATATCAACACCATACTCTTTAAGCATTTGTTGGACAGGTGTAACCATGTAGTCAGAGCCTTTCTGAATAGCTAACTCGAAACTCAATACGCGTCCATCCTCATGAACCAGCCAGCCGTCCTCATTGCGCTTCGTATAGCCGGCTTCCTGGAGCAGTTTCACAGCCTTTTCAGGATTGTATGTCACTTTTTCATTGTTGGGATTTTCATAGATAGACCCGGAATACAGTGAATTCATCATAGAATATTCTCTATAATACATCTCTTCATTCATTTTTTCGCGATTGTAAAGGTAGGTAACGGCCATGCGAACCCGTTTATCATCAAAAGGCCATTTACGCATATTAAAGGCATATCCCGACGTACCGGCGGGTTTTTCAGAGTAAACCTTTTTCTTCTGAATCCAACCATTCGTCACAGCGTCAAAATCTGTCTCTTCAACCCAAACGCGTGCCTGTGCGACGGTAAAGAAATCAGCTTCTCCCTTTTTAAATTTTTCGAACATCAGGGGTAAGTTGTCTTTAACAACGATGAACTTGATCTTGTCAAAATTGTTTGAGTACTTGGCCATTAGATCATTTTTCGCCCAGTAATCAAGACGACGGGTTAATGTAAATGACTCCTGGTTGATGATGTCTTCTTCTTTGATCTCATAAGGACCTGTACCTGGCAACATCTTAAATTGATATTCCTTGAGATATTCTGAGCCGTCTACCTGATTAAGATAGTAGGACGGCAGGATAACCATACTGCCACCAAAATAGAGGATGTTTCTCCAACTTAAATCTTTGGAAACAACCGAAACAATATACTTGCCCTCAATCACAGGTCGCTCAAACTTGCCATAAGTAAGCTGATCTGAAGGGGCGAGAATAGTTTCGTCCATATGTAAATCCCAGGTAGCAACCACATCTTCAGCGATAACTTCACGCCCATCTGACCAACGGGCATCCGGGTTAATGCGAAACCAGAATTTCTTCTTATCATCTGAAATTTTCCAGTGACTTGCCAGAGCAGGAATAAACTCGAGCGTCAACGGGTGTGTATTGATTAAACCCTCATAACAAAGACCTGAAATGGTGTTATTTTCAATATAGTTTGCATTTTGACCTTCCGTTCTCATGGTAGCCGGGAAGCGAGAAGTAATGTGTCTGAATGTTCCACCTTTTTTTGCCCTGGGGTCGCCGAAATAGATCTGTTCTTCAGGTGGCATTTCGTAAGTGACATATCCGAGAGCATCTGCCAATTTCTCGAATCCATACCCCCCCTCTTCAGCAGGTGTCGTCATATCCCGGGTAAAATTGTCGCTGCTTGAATCACCCGTTTCAGCAGCTTGTTTGTCCCCTCCACCACATGACCAAAAGACAAGGGAGACAACGAGAATGAGCATAACAACGATTTGAATACGTTTCATTTGAACACCTTAATTTTTCATTGTTTTATCTAGACGTTTATCGCTTCGCATCTGAGCTTTCAACATACATTTTTTATGCCGACACTGCCAGCTTTTGATCCTGAGTTTTCTTGCGTTTTAATAACAATACGCCCTTATTCGTGGTTTCTGAAGGGGTCCCTGACCATAAATCCGTCCAACTAATCATTAAATTTATTTTGCTGTTTTTCTTACCAGGAAGAGCCCTGTTATCCCCAGGCAAAGGGCAACTATAATACCGATAGATATTCCCAACGGGTCTTCGGGAAGTGGTCTATGCGCCTTCAAGTCTAAACCAGCGACGAATCCTGGTTGATCCGATTCGGCTTTCCCAAGTGTCAATATAAAATCTTCCAGGCTCCGATACCTGATCACTTCGATGTGTCCAGAATATGAATCTTTAAGTGGTCCAAATTGTCCATAAGCGGCTAAGGGATCTGAATAGCAGGCGCGCTTGAGGTCAACAGGCCAGGGTTGTCTTCCTCGAATTCCCAGACTGTAAAAAGCGAAGTGGTCTTTTCCTAAGGTTAAGCGACTAACGAACATTCCCAGGCCAGGATATTCGAGTATAAGATTATCAAGTGTTACTTGAACCTGTTCGGGAATTATGGTATGTGGTGGTCTGTTGTGCCAGATGACGAGTAGCGAAAAAACCAACAGCATTAAAACAGTGACAACGAGCACCCGACCACTTCGTTTGAGAGCCATTATTTCTTTTTCTTAAGGAGCTGTTTGCCAAAGAACACCAAACTTCCCCAATAAACAAACAGTATCGAAGTGATAAGCAAAAAATCAGCTTTCCGAGCCAGGGGGTTCAAGAATCTAAAGTCCGTGATGATGCTGTTTGCCGTCAGGGCCAGAATTGCGATAAATCCAATCATCAGGATGAGCTTAATAAAATCAGCATCCATTTTCCGGGCAGTCCAATAAAAGAAAGCCGCCCAACCCAGAGCCAAGAATGAAATGATTCGATCCTGATAAGCGTAGGACGGCACATTAAAGTATACAAACAGGCCTGGAACCTTTACGCCTAGAGAATGGACGATAGCAACACCTGAAAAATAGACCATTCCGGCGTAAAGCAACCCTTTTAGAATCTGAAAGTGCTTCACTTTTGTCATTTATCTGTGCTTAGATAATCTTTGAACCAGGCCACTGTCTCTTTAATTGCCGCCTTGTGATCGGTGGCATGATTTCCAAAACTCTTTTCGTATTTGGAATGATCAACAATATAGGGTTCTTCCCAGGTGTACATCATTTCCTTAACCTCTTTAATCGTGGGATTGAATAATCCCAGTAGAGAGATCATTGTTCTTCCAGCGACTCTAATTTTTATTTTCTCCCCCAGCTCTGATTCTATTAATTCAAGCATTTCTCGGGTTGACAGCGTTGGTGCATTTGGCGTATGCCAGGCTTCACCAAAGGCAGTGTCGTTATGACCCAGGGTTACCAGGCCGCGGGCAAAGTCTTTGATATAGCTGAAGGTGTGGGGAAGATCCAGGTTGCCGAGCATATTTGCTGTTTTTCCGGAGAATGCTGGCCTGAAGAACATTTCACCCAAAACCGCATTTATCGTGTCTGGACCATAGAAATCAGAGGCTCGTCCAAGGGTAACCTGATTGTCACCTCTTTCATGGGCAGCCATGAAAAATCGGGCCATTTGGGCACGCGTCCTACCCTTGTGCCCTGGAGCAATATGCGGGTGTTCTTCTGTGATAGGCGCACCATTCGTGGATCCATAGGGATATAGATTATCGCCAAAAACTATTTTTGCTTCTGTGACAGCCAGCCCCTTTAAAAAACCAATCACCAGAGGCGGAAATTCCAATGGCCAGTTGGTGTATGGAGGCATGGCGCAAAAATAGACTGTATCAGCTTCTTTACACACAGCCGACACTTCCGCTGGCACCGTGGCGTTACACGCAATGATTTCTACACCGTCTGGAAGCGCTTTTTTTTTCGTTCCACTTCGGCTGGCCATTTTTACTGATTCCCCCCTCGCCAGAAGTTCCTGCATAACCCACCAGGCTAGGGGACCTGTTCCAAATACTATGTTTTTCATACAATCTCCATCATCTAAACCCTTGGATTTTTGCGAAAATGGGTGAGCCCATATCCAAGTGCAATAAGAAAAATAGGACCTCCATATGTCATTAAAATCGCTTTTGCAGCTTCCCAGCCAGTTTCAGCATCTAAGTAGTAATCAATGCCCGCCCCAAAGAAAGCGGCAATACTGATGAGCACCGCACCTATGGCTACAATTAGTGCCAGTTTATTAGAGCGCAACATGGTAAAGGGGCCTGGTTTATTGTTCTTTCTAAAAACCAGATATGCTGCCGTTAGAATAATGTAGGGAATCACCAGGCTCAGGGCTGTCAGATCGGTAACCAGTCGAAAAAATGAATCTATGGATTCGAGGCCTATTAATGGGATGGAAATGAGAATAATTACAACAGCTGCCTGTGTCCATAGGGCATGACTCAAACCACCGTCGCTGTCTTTATGGGTTAAGAATGCAGGGAAGGTACCTTTAGGCACCTCTGAAAACATGGCTCGCAAAGGAGATTCTATCCAGACAACATAAGCCGCGACAGAGGTCACCAGTAAAATCAAGGAGAATAGACGCACCACCACCTCTCCATTGACACCCAAACTCTCTGCCAGCAGTTTATGGACCACAAAAATAGCGTCTTTTAATCCTGCTTTTGCCAAAACTTCAGGAGAAGCGACCAATCCTACTGCGAGGGATCCTAGTATATAGGCCGTGCCCACTAGCATCGTGGCAATGATAACCCCGCGGGGAAAATTGCGCAGGGGGTTATCAACTTTATTTATATATGTTCCTGCGACTTCAGCACCGGACACCGCTAACAGGAGCCAGGAGAAGGTGGCAAAGTAGCTGGTTGAAAACTCGGGTGTCAAGCTTTCCATTGAAAACTCTGTAGCCGAGGGTGTGCCTTTTAGATAGGCAATAAAAGCAAAGATAATGAAACTCCCCGTTACAGCGAATGTCAACTTACCGCCCAGATTACTCAATTTGGAAAACAATCTGACCCCGCGGCTGGCGATCCAGGTCAACAGTAAACACAGTATAATGGAATAATATGGCAGCAGGCTCACATTAGCATCAGTAAAACGGTTTTCTCCAAACAGAGCCCACGAAGCCATCACAGGAATTCGGGCAAAGACAAACTGCAGATAGAATAAGTTGGATATAAAATAGGACCAGGTTCCAAAAAAGGCCCAGCGATGCCCCAGGCTATAGGCAATCCAGCTATAAATACCCCCGCTGTTATTCTCGTTTACAGAAGCCAGCTCGGCAATGATGGCTGTGAGTGGCAAAAAGTAGAAAATACAGACCAATAGCCAGGAGGATACGGCGGCTGGACCGAGGGCGACACCATTGTTGGTAATATTGGTAAAGCCAAAGGTGGGCACAAAAATAAGCATCACCAGAGTCCAGAGGGGAAGACCTGGTTTTGTTTTAAGCATAGTCATGCTTGTCACTCAACCACTACTCATTCGGGTCGACTGACCATTCGTTTACATCTAAGTCCAGACTGAACACTGCATTTTTTGTTTTTACCAAGAGCATGTTCTCGTCTGGATATTCGACCATATCATTTTTGTCATTGGTACCACAATCAAGGATCTCCAGGATTTCAGTACCATCATTTATGAATTGATGGGAAATGCCCTTGCCTGCAGGTTTTGCAAGGAAGTCGCCATGCTTAACAGGGAAGGTCGCGTTTTGAATCCGCAACGTTCCACTCCCCTTAAGAATCAAAAAGAATTCTTCCTGCAGGGTGTGTGAATGATACTTGGCGCTTTTTGCGCCAGGTTTTACTGAATCAATATTTACATAAATCCGCTCACTACCGGCCAAGGCCCCAAGGTATTTTGTACTCATGGCAGATTCAAAGCGTGGATCATCTATAAATTTATTTGGAACGGCATCCAGGTTATGAATTTTCGTCATTGTTACTCCCTTGGCTAACTCGTTTTTGTTGCTTTGCTGTAATGGACACCCCGCTCTTCAAGATATTCAAGAATTTTCTGAAAACAGCCCGGTGCCTCACCTACATATTCTGGCGGGCTGATGCCAACGCGATTATAGTGTCCATCCAAAACCAATTGGGTTACTGCGGTGCAGGTGTAGCCAGTGGTTCTTGACATCGATGAGGTTTTTGATTGAGGATCATATCGATCGAGTAGTTCGTATTTGTATTCCAGCTGCTGTCCCGCTTCAATCCCTTTTATAATGACATTCATAAGGGTGAACTCTTCTTCCTCTTCTCCAAGTTTCCACTTTGGAAACAGGAGTTGCGTTGTCATGTCGATGGGTCGAATCTGCTGGTCGCCAATTTTGATTTTATCTTCTCTGAAAAAACCCGTTTCACGCAGCACTTTCATCAATTCAATATGTCCGGGATAACGCAGGGTCTTTTCTTTCATATTGGGCACATTAATCGTTTTGATCAAGCTTCTCAAACCATCGGTGTTGAATGCTTCAAGGGTTCCGACACCAGGAAAATCCAGAAGCTCTGGTTCTGACAATGCCACTTTTTCAAGAACCTTACCATCTTCTACCAGCCGGGATGTACGGGTGTATTCTTCGATGACATCAATGGGAGAAAAGGGCGCTTTATACTCATAGGGCCAGGTACGTTCCCGTGGCAAGCCTCCGACATAACAGATAAACTCTGAGATTTCCATCTTCGCATTGTGATGACCTAAAATGATATTGCTCATTCCTGGAGCCACGCCTGCATCCATGACTGCTATCACACCATTTGCTTTGGCAAGATCATCCAGACCAAAAGGGTCTTCAGGAAAAAACGAGATGTCAACAATGTTCTTTTTAGCCTGAATCACCGTTTTCAGGGTTTTATAACCCATAAAACCAGGAACGGCCCCAACAACAATATCCGCTGACGCGATAAGTTTATTGATGGCCTGAGAATCGCCCAGATCTGCTTCAGCAGTTGTGAGGTTCGCGTGCTGGTTCAGGTGCTTCAGTGCTGCTCGATCACGATCCACCGACAAAACTTCATTCCGTATACTAAGATCAATGGCCATGGCACGTCCGACCATGCCGGCACCTAATACTACAATTTTTTTTCGCATTTGAGTAACCCTGTAAATTGCATGTTTATTTTATAGTCAGTCGGCTGGCAATATGCCAGACCCCACTAATTTTTTCATCCTCCACGAGAACATGTGGATCTGGAATTTTTTTAGGTGAAACTGTTTTGATCAGTTTGAGTAAAACTTGGCCTGGTCTATCAGTTCGCGATATTCAGTATTTGGATTTATTTCAAAAGCCAGCTGGGCTTCAAGAATGGCCAGGCGTGGTTTTTCCTGAAGTAGATAGATTTTCGCCAGTAGAGCGTGACTGTAGTGATCTTCATGATCAGTGATTAAGGCCTGTTCACACTGCTGCATTGCCGCTTCCAGCCACGATAGACTTTCAGCTCGGGCCAGGTCAATATAGAGTTCTGCCAACCGGTGTCTACCTTGTGTTGCTTCTGGAAAATGATACAGATAATTTTGTAAAACCTTAACCGCCAGTTTCTGATCTTGATCTTTCATCATAAAATCTACATAGGCGTTCCAGGTTTTAACATCCTTAGGCGACAGCTTCACAGCCAGCGCATAATTTTCCAGGATTACTTTATCTTCTATATCGGTAAGCTCTTGAGCCATAGCCAGGGCTCCGTAAGCAGAACCCTCCATCGGCTCATCTTTAATCAGCTCCCCCAGAAGAACAATCGCCGCTGCGTTCTTGCCGGATTTTCTCAAGGTGTTTGCCTTACCCACGCTTGCCGAATAGTTGGCCGAGTCCAGTTTTAGTGCTTTATCAAAATGAGCCAGTGCTTGCTCATAAAGATCCCTGTCGTTAAGGATATAGCCCATGCTTATCTGGGCTTCCACATCTTTAGAATTAGCCTTTACGGCCATACGATAGTACTGGTACGCGTTTTCCAGGCTGCCGCTCTGATGATAGATTTCACCGATGTAGCGCAAAATTTTGGCTGAATCGGCCTGGGCATCAAGTCCCCGCTTACACTGACTCACAGCCTCGGAAAGATTCTGGTCTTCAAGGAATAGTTGTGCGGCAAAAAGATAGGCCTCGGTGTAATCTGGATGCGACTTCTGGATATCCATAAGATAATCCAGAGCCCTCTGTCTAGATCCCAGGGCAGCTTCAGTTTCGGCTTTTGAGAAGAGAATATCTGGATCTTCACTGCAAGCAGAAAGTCCAATCAAACCAATAAAAGTAAGTATGAGCCAACGATTCAGCCCCATGATTTATCTCCTAAGCCAATTAGGAAAAAATTAACTTGAGTCACATCTTCAGCAAGGGTTATTTGGCTATGAAATCCGAGCTGTTCGCTGGTGCAAAAGTGCTCACCAGCATGCATCATTCTGAGACCTCACTGCGCTACCAGCATTTGCTCCAGATAATATTCTATCCCTGAGCTGGTCCAGTTTAATTTGATTCGCCATAAACCAGTCGCCAGGTTGGGTAACTTGAATGTTTGAAGCGTATCGCCCGCCAGCGCTAACTCAAACAAACGATCCTTGTGGAGATCCGCTGGTCGAAACATCAGAACTTCACCTAAAGGGGAGTGATGCTGTAATTCAGCTGGAAATTTGAGGGTCAAGATTTGAGACTCCTGGTTATACGTGAAAAATGGCTTGAAGGAGAGTGCCTCTGTGCGTTCCACCCGCTGAATTTGTTGCTCAAATACAACATCCTTGGCATAATAATTATCGTAGACAAGCTCAACATCGCCGATTGATGCCCAGATAGCAAGCCCCACAAAGAAGACCATTGAACATGCGATGGCGAGTACAATTCCCCAGCGCCAGAAACGACCTAAATCCTGCGTTGAGCTCATCTAGTTTCTCGGTCCCATAAAGGAAGTCTTAACGGTTTCAACCAGGTGATCATTTGCATAAACAGCGACTTGCACTTTTGTTTCCGTACCCTTCAACAGGTCTCCTGAGAGATCTACGAAAAAGACCCCTTCTGTTCTGTCCTGACCTTTGATATTCAGGTCCCCTCCAACCATGGTTAAGGTACCTTGAGGACTCAACAGCTCCAGACGGATCGGCATTTCGTCAAAGGTTTTATTTAGAACTTTCACGGTATAAAGATTGGTGAAATGATTGTCCCCTGCCGCTTGAAAGAGCGTGCCATAGGAACGTAAAATCGTGGTCTCAACATCTGTGCGGGTAATCAACAGTATAAAGAAGAGGCTAATAAGAAGACCAAGAATTGCTGTATAACCAGTATTCCTAAAGGTAAGCCCTAGCTTTTCTCCGTTTTCAATTCCGCCAAATGAATCATATCGGATCAAGCCCCGCGGTCTTTTTAGCTTGTCCATAACAGTATCACAAGCATCAATGCAAGCCGTACAATTGACACACTCCAATTGAGTGCCATTTCGAATGTCAATCCCGGTTGGACACACCTCTACGCACTGGTTACAATCGATACAATCCCCCAGGGTTTCTCCTGCGGCTTTCTGTGGATTCCCTCGTTTTTCGCCCCGGACAAAGTCATAGGCAACGACAATGGATTTATCATCCAAGAGAACAGACTGGAGACGCCCATAAGGGCAGACCTGGGTGCAGACCTGCTCCCTGAAAAAGGCATAAATGAAGTAAAATAAATTGGTGAAAATCAGCATAAATGAAAATCCAGCAAAATGCACTGCCACCGGTTCCGTTATGATCAGAAACAGGGCATCTTTACCAATAATGTAAGCCAGAAGTGTGTTTCCAATAATGAAGGAAAGTCCCCAGAAAATGGCATGTTTGAGCCCGCGTTTGAATATTTTTTCTGCATTCCAGGTCTGGGCTTTGAGCTTTCGCTGCCGGTTTGCATTTCCATCAATGAGATATTCGATCTTCCGAAAGACCATTTCCATAAAAATGGTTTGTGGGCATGCCCAACCACAAAATAACCGTCCGAAAATGACGGTAAACAATATAATACCCACGATAAAAGTGAGCGTCGCCAGTACAAAGATGTAGCTGTCCTGGGGCCAGAAAGCCATCCCAAAAATGATGAACTTCCTCTCAATAAAATTGAGCAACAAGAGGGGACGACCATTGATTGTAATGAAGGGACCTGAAAACATGATGGCCAGCAAAAGATAGGCGAACCAACTGCGGGCATCGTAGAATCTGCCTTTGGGTTTACGGGGATAGACCCATTTCCGTTTACCGCCGTCATCAATCGTGGCGATTCGGTCTCTAAACTCTGAAGGGACATCAATATTGGTCAGTTTTCTGTCCGTATCACTCATGACCCCTCGTCCCCTGATTACTCACTTCAAATAAATTATTATTGCAGGAGCCCCGCAATGATCCGGAGTCAACTGGTTTTAATCGTCCTGTTCTGGTTTAACCTTCGTAAAGATCACCCTGAGGGGCTTTTGGTACAGCCGGAGTCGAACCCACCAGCTTTAACTTGATAAAGCTGGCAACCTGGTTGATCTGTTCAGCCGATAACGTTCCCTGCCATGGAATCATACCTTTCGCAGGAACACCAACTTTGATCAGATCCACAATCGATGCATAATCGCCACCATGTATCCAATAATTGTCGGTCATGTTTGGTCCAATACTACCACCGCCATCATTTAAATGGCAGACAAAACATTGGGTGTTCCATATTTTTGAGCCGGCTGCCAGGTTGGTCTCATCGCTTAGCAAACCCTTGTCCTTAGAGACCGCTTTAGCTGGCTTCGTTTCGACTTCAGTTGGTGGAGTAGAGATATCGCTAGCGACATAGTCGCCAGTCACTTCTGGGAAGGCTGCTTTCAATTTGGCCAGTTGCTCAGGATCGGCTTTTGCCATTGTCCGTTGAAGCTGTTCTGAGAAAGGAGCATCCAGGATTTTATTCAGCTCTGCACGTAAGGCGGGAGTCATTTCACCCTTACTCGCATACGGTGAGACGTATTCTGTCAATGGTCCTCGACCCGCATCTGCTTCAACATAGGTGCCCATTTCTTTTTGGTATTCTACGTCTTGAAGATTTCCAGACAGATGGTAATAGGAAACATAAACGACCGCAATAAGAATGGTAATCAGAAAGAGACCCTTCCACCAGCCCGGCAGATCATTATCATATTCCTGTATTCCATCATAATCATGATCGATTAGCGAGTTTGTAACTTTGCTCATAATTATTTGTCTCCATGATTGGTGCTTTGATCAGCCTCTATATCCAGGGGCAGGTTGCTCATTTTGTCAATATGACTCTTCCGCATGGTTAGAATCATCATAATCACGCCCAGGAAAACGAGAAAAAAGAGTACCAGAGAAAGACCTTGCCAGAAGGCTAGACCATCTGCTCCAGGATAAATTCGGCTCAGCATGCTGATAAAGTCCCTCCCTATTTGGGAAGGATTCCAGTTCCGAGTTTTTGCAAATACGCGATCAATGCAACAATCTCTTTATCCCAGGTCGTTTCAATTCCAGCATCCTTTAGATTCGTGACAATGCCTTCAGCCTGGTTTTTCAAGTCAGCTAGAGCTTGATCCTCATAACCGGGTTCATAAGGAACTCCCAGGGTTCGCATGGCATTAATCTTTTTGGGAAGACTGGCGTAGTCATTGCTCCGCTCAAGCAGCCAGGGATAGACTGGCATAATTGATCCGGGACTCATGGAGCGTGGATTTTCCATATGATTATAATGCCAGGCATCTGGCTTTCTCAATTTTCCCACACCTTCTCGGTGCAGATCTGGACCCGTTCGTTTTGAACCCCAGAGGAAGGGGTGATCATAAACATATTCACCGGCTTTGGAATATTCGCCATAACGTTCTGTTTCACTGCGGAAGGGTCGAATCATTTGAGAATGACAGTTAAAACAACCTTCTTTGATGTAAATATCTCGGCCTTCAAGTTCCAGTGGAGAGTAGGGCGTTACCGTAGTCATGGTGGCGATATTTGTTTTTACCACAAACATGGGGACAAATTCAACCAGGCCACCAATGGCCACAGCCACAAAGGCTAAGATAATAAAGGGGACCGGGCGTGCTTCTAACCAGCGATGTTTGTGTTCACCTGGCACTGAAACAATGGGTTTTAAGGGGGCTGCTTCCATCTCTTCGTTGTCAACTGCAGTACCGGAACGAGCCGTCATTACCAAATTGTACCCCATTACCAGGGCACCAGTGAGGAAGAGGGTTCCGCCAAATGCACGCGTCCAATACATGGGGATGAGTTCCAGAACGGTTTCCAGAAAGTTGGGATAAACCAGCAAACCCTCTGGGCTAAATTGCTTCCACATGAGGGCTTGAGTAATCCCCGTCCAATACATGGGGATGACATAGAAAACCAATCCCAGGGTGGCCAACCAGAAATGAACATTGGCCAATTTTACTGAATAAAGTTTTGTGTTCCATAGACGTGGGGCTAACCAGTATAGGATTCCAAAAGTGAGAAGACCATTCCATCCAAGAGCGCCCACATGAACATGGGCGATGGTATAGTCTGTAAAATGGGTGATGGCATTATAGTTTTTTAATGACATCATGGGGCCTTCAAAAGTAGACATGCCGTATGCTGATACGGCGACAACCATAAACTTGAGAATGGGATCCTGGCGCACACGGTCCCAGGCTCCTCTGAGCGTTAATAGTCCGTTGAGCATGCCTCCCCAGGAAGGAGCGATTAGCATAATCGAAAACACGGTTCCCAGCGTCTGAGCCCAATCTGGAGTCGAAGAATACAGCAAATGATGGGGTCCGGCCCAGATATACAGAAAGATAAGCGCCCAAAAATGAATGATTGACAGGCGATAGGAATAAACCGGACGTTGGGCGGCCTTTGGCATATAATAATACATCAGCCCGAGATAGGGCGTGGTCAGGAAAAAGGCGACTGCATTGTGTCCATACCACCATTGCACCAGAGCATCCTGAACGCCGGCATAGATGGAGTAGCTTTTAAAGAAGCCTACGGGAACTGCCAATGAATTCACGATATGCAGCATGGCTACCGTGACAAAAGTGGCGATAAAAAACCACATGGCTACATAGAGGTGTTTCTCTCGGCGCTTCATAATGGTGCCGATCATGTTTACTCCCCAGGCGACCCAGATCAGAGCGATGGCGATATCAATGGGCCATTCCAATTCAGCATATTCTTTAGCGCTGGTAATGCCTGCTGGTAGCGTTATCGCTGCAGAAACAATGATAGCCTGCCAGCCCCAAAAATGGATTCGGCTCAGGGTGTCAGAAAAATTTCGCGCTTTCAATAAGCGTTGGGCAGCATAGTAATAGCCCATAAAAATACCATTACCTACAAAGGCAAAGATAGCGGCATTGGTGTGTAGAGGACGCAGGCGACCAAATGTCAGCCAGGAAGTGCTAAAGTTAAACGCTGGCGCTGGTAGCTGGAGTGCAATGGTCAAACCGACCAGAAAGGCTGTAATTCCCCACACAAGCGTAGCCCAGAAAAACATTCGTACGATTTTATTGTCGTACTCAAATTTTTCCATCTCCATTATTGATTCTCCTCGTGGTTTCCTACCGATTCCGCATCGGTTTCGGTTTTTTTATGGGTCCCTTTATCGTCGAATAAAATTCTCACTGATGGTGTGTATTTATCGTCAAATTGACCCGATCGCACTGACCAGAAATAAGCTGCCAGAAAGATTAAAGAGACTGCCAGGCTAAAGGCTATCAAAATAAACATAACGTACAAATTAGACGCCTCTGTAGCTCAAGTTAATTTCATCATGCGTGCACGCAAGGTTGTAGTAAAGGTTGTAAAAGCTACCACTGAAATAGAACTGGCCGGCATGAGAATGGCTGAAACCAGCGGCGATAGTTTTCCTGCCACAGCAAACCCGACTCCCACAACATTGTAAATAATAGAGATAACAAAGCTGGCAACAATAACCTGGGTCGTAGCCTTGGACATCCTTATGAACGTGCCCAATAAGTGCAGGTTCTTGCCCGTTAAAATACCATCACTGGCAGGTGAAAAAGCCGACACATCATCGGTAATAGCGATGCCGACTTCACTGGCCCGTAAGGCCCCCGCATCATTCAATCCATCGCCAACCATAAGTACATGGGAGCCGCTGCTTTGAAGGCTTGAAACAAAAGCCAGCTTTTCCTCAGGGGTTTGCCGAAAATATAGATCGGACTCATTGCCAAACAGATTTACCAACGCTGGTTTTTCACGCTCACTATCACCAGAAAGCAAATAAAGCTTGAATCGTTTTAGCAAGTCATTGAGCAGCGGTCTCAATCCTTTACGAAAAATATTGGCAATCAGAAAAAATCCTTTGGGCTTTCCATCAATACTGAGATATACCCTGGTTTTCATATCCTCGGCGTCGATTTGCTCTGGTTTCAAGCCTAACCACTTTCCTGATCCAAGCTTCAAAAGATGTCCTTGGCTTTCACCTCTAATACCCTGCCCTGAAACTTCTTCAAAATTTTCGATGGTCATGCTCGGTGCAATATCAAGCGCTTGAAATATTTTTTGGCTAAGGGGGTGAGTCGAGTGGTGAACCAGGGATCGTACCATTTGTCGCTCAATGCCTGAGAGGGAATCACCTGAAAATTCAATGATTTCCTGGCGCGCTTCAGTAAGGGTGCCGGTCTTATCCATGACGATAGTATTAATTTTTGAGAGCGCTTCCACAGCCTCCGTGTTTTTCATGTAAAGACCTTGGCGACCAAAAATCCTAAGAGCCGTCCCCAGTGCAAATGGGGATGACAAGGCCAGGGCACAGGGGCAGGCCACAATCAGAACAGCTGTAAAAACCTTGATTCCCTTGGCTGTATCAAACTGAAACCAGTACAGCGCTGCTACAATGGCTATTGCCAGGACACCAAAGGTGAAATAGTGGCTCACCTGATTCGCCAGCTTGTTCAGTGTAGAGACTCTTGGCTTGTTAAAGACCTCGTTGTTCCATAGTTGAGTCAGATAACTCTGGGAGGGCTCCTTAATCACTTCAAGTTCGATGGTGGTCCCTGACTGGCGGCCGCCAGCATAAATAAAATCGCCAGCCTTTTTAGCTACTGGATTCGATTCACCGCTGACAAAGCTATAATCAATAAAGGCATCCGATTTGAGCAATACGGAGTCTGCTGGTATCAACTCCTGATTCCTGACAACAATGCGATCGCCAGGCTTGAGTTTAGAGACTGATACAACAGCTTCCACATTGTTTATTTTTCGGGTAATTGAAAGCGGGAAGAATGATTTATAATCTCTTTCAAAGGATAAAACTTCATAGGTTTTTTGCTGAAACAGGCGACCCACCAGGAGGAAGAAAACCAGGCCCGTGAAGGAGTCCAGATAACCAACTCCAGTCTGGGTGAGAATCTCCCAGGCAGAGCGGAAAAAGAGCATACCGATACCCAATGTAACCGGCACGTCAATATTGATTGTTTTGGACTTCAAGCTCGCCCAGGCAGAGGCATAATAATCTTTTGTTGCATAAATTAGAATCGGCAGGGAAAAAACGAGACTCAGATAGCCAAAGACCATTTTAAAAACAGGGTCCACCGCCCCACTTCGAGACAGATATTCAGGGAAACTGAGGATCATTACATTTCCAAAGGCAAAGCCAGCCAGTCCAATTTTCAAGTATAGCTTTTTCTCTGCAGTGGACTGCTCTCGCTTGCTGACCGTATCCAGACTTACCAGCGGTTCATAGCCCAGTGAGGAGATTAGTGCTGCCGTCTCGCTCAATTTCATTTCAGCAGGATTATAAGTTATAGATACTTCCTTGCGGGGGAAGTTGACCAGGGAACTATAGATGCGTTGATCCATATCATGGAGTTTTTCCAAAAGCCAGATACAGGAAACGCAGTGCATGGCCGGCGTATGAAAGGTCACTTTCTCCGTTTTTGCGTCTGAAAACTCCAAAACCTGTTGACGCACCGTCTCGTCATCCAGATAGGCGAATCGGTCTGAAACCAGATCCTGTTTTGGTGTAATTCCTGGGGTTTCCTCGATATTATAGTAATCGCATAATTCGTTTGTATTTAAAATCTCAAAAACGGTCTTGCAACCATGACAACAGAAGCTTTTATCGCCGATAGCGATTGAATGATCAGGGCAAGCTTCACCACAATGGAAACAGAGTAGGCTTTTTTCCATTTTTGTGGAGGATTCTTCTGGCTCATATCTGCGATAACTAATTGGAATTTGGAACCTCTGTTGCTTGAGCTTTCATCTAACGTATACTGGCGATCAGAATGGCAATACCCTGACTTACAATCCTGTTTCAGGACAAAATAATATCGATGCCCTCAAAGGCTATGAAAATAGCCTCATCGGAAACGCTTAAACAGAGCTAGAAACAAAATAGGGCAGGCAATTGCCTACCCTATTTTCACAATCTCTCAACACCCTAGTTTTGATCGAGTCTTAGTTTAAATCCAACCAGGATTGCAGCACTGGGTGACCATTCATTGTCCTTCGTATATAACAGAACCGTTAGGGGGATACCCAGGGTATGACTCACATTATATACATACTTTGTCATGATACTGGGACCGGAAACCTGAAAGGTGGCCTCATGACGAGGAAAGCGTTTGCCAATAAGGGTGGATGCATAATCCACTCGAAAGAATAGTCCTGACTCTTCAAGCGATGCGGCATCACCATTTTTGAATTCATCCGTTGTATCTCCAGTGGCAACATTATAGGTCCGCTTGAGGTTCTGGAATAGAACTCTATCATTTACAATTTTGCTATGGTCGACTCTGGCAATCACTGCACCAAGTCGAATTTGCATGGCGCCGGCAAAAAGACTCTTTTTTTCGCTGATTTTGATGCCAGATAGCGTGGTGTTAAAGCTCAAGTTCATTAAACCACCCAGATCATAACTGTGTATAAATGATCCTTCGGCAAGAGCAGGTTCAAGGGACTGAAAAAACAATTCTCCATAAAGAACCTTGTATTTGAATGCTCCAAAACCACCGATTCCACCGGTTAAATACTCATCCGTTTCAGCTCCCGCCCGATATCCCAGGGCTATAGAAGGTGATGGAACCTGAAGACCTAATTTGAAGATTGGGGTTATGACACCAAACCGAGCAAAACCGGCCTCTCCATAGGGACGTCCAAACAGTTCACTACCCCATTCCACAGTCAACCCGCCAGATTTTCCAAAGAGATAGACCAATCGATCGGTTCCAATTTGCAGATCGGTATGGGTCCAAAAGGTTTCAACCTCCAGATATTCGACTTCTGGACGATGTGTCTTTGTTTCATAGGGTTCCTGGGTATCAAGATGATAGTAGGTTTCTTTTTCAGAGATGGTCTGAGCAAGCGTTGAACCAAGAACCCACCTTACTTCCATATTGTCAATGACGATATAGCCGTCTGAGGCGGTTCCATATCGAATCTGATAGAGTTGTCTCTGTCCAGATTTTGAGCGAACTGCGATAACATTGTCCGTTGATGCAATGGGTAGCAATTCTGTGTCATTCAGCGTGATATATTCTTCTACTGCATTCTCGATAAGTAGCCGGAAGGGCTCATACTCTACGGTCCAGGCATCAAAGCGGCGAGGGTCCAACATGGGTGGCGCTTTGGGTTGTGCCAGAACACTTGACAGTGAAATTATCAAACCCAGTGTTACCAGGATAGCTTTGCGGATATTTGTATTCATCATCTCAAATCCTCCTAGAAGTACAGCGCTACTGAGGGAACGATAAAGAAACCAGGTTTCCACTCATATTCTAGCACTGATGTTAATGTGGGATCAGGATCTTCATAAGTGAAGACCATTGGTTTCCAAAAATAGGTCAGATTCAAATTGACACCCAACCATTCTGTAATTGTATAACTGGTGGTAAAGTCAAAGCCGCCAAATCCATCCAGACCCATATTTAGCTGCCCGGCCATTTTAATTTTGTTAAAAAATCGGTTGTTCATGTCTGAGGCATACTCGACACGAAAAAGACCGAACATCGATTCCAGGGCTCCTGATTTATCCAGTTGATGATATGCACCAGTGCCATCAGAAATGCCTGATTCGTTGAAAACCTGGCCATAAGCAAACTGCATAAAGGTAAATCCAATTTGCAAACGCAACGATCCAATCGGAACAAAACCTGGTTGATCTGCAGGGGACCCAATTCGACTGGTAAAACTATAGTAAAATTGGCCTGAAGCTGGATTATAGACAGCGTTTTTGGGGCTCAAAAAATTACTGGTATCTGTTGTTCCAAGGAAGTTCATGTCCTGGAAGGAAATACTGCCACCAAAACTGGGTGAATCAAACTTGAGTACGCCACCAAAGGTTCCTTCAAGGGGGTTACTGCTACTGTTCAGGTTTAAATAGGACGCAGGAAGGGTTGCGTAAAATTTTAACACTTCGGTGGCCAAACCCATATTCAGCGTTCGCGAGGCTGCCGCGGGAAAACCTAGATCCTGGCGTCCAAATTCAGCAGCAAAGGCAAAATTTGGATTTACACGAATAAAAATACGCGGAAATACGGAAATGTCTACCCGGCGATGGGTCCACCAGAATGCATCCCGAACTTGTTTGTTGCTACGCTCCTCAAACACATTGATCACATCTCCGCGACCGCCCCCAACATCTACGGCAGAAAGATAGTCCCAGTTGTAACGCCTGCTTTGAATGTTGTCAATCATTTCTGCATCCATACTGTCCAATACGGCTTTAGCCAGCTTATTCAACACACCGCTACGGCCTTTAGCATAGATGTTTTCCAGGCTGGAATTCCCTTCGACATCGATTCCGACAATGACGCGTAATTCGTCTGTTTCCTGGACTTCCAATTCGGCCATATCATCTATTGTCATGAGGGTATCGATATAGGCTTCCATAAATGAACGGCTAAACTCACGATCTTTGACAACCCATTCCAGCTTGCCTGTTTCTTGAAAACTTTGTGCCCACATAGTGGAAACAAAGCTGAGCATGGTAAGCAGTGCTATGAGGTTACGATTTTTCACATCTACCTCCCTTTAATTACATTTAACATAGATTTATCTCGCTTCCGGTTAATAATTATAAATGAATATTTTCCGGTAGTCCTCCACCGTTTTATTTTCATCATCAACGCTGAATTTGATTTCCTGGGTCTCGGCTTTTTCAAAGGGCTCTTCCAGCTCAACTTCCCAGCGGTAAATCTTGCGGCTCCCCAATATCTGAGCCTCGCCAAGTTGTCGGTTGGAGCCGATTCCACCTTTTTTGCGGAATCTGCGGATCGCGTTATTTTTTCCATAAGTCACGATTTCAAAGGTCAGGAAGTTTCCATCACGTCCCACTGGGTTGGTGGATATTTTTGGTGCTGGTGGTTTGATCACGCTGAGCGTGTGGCTCATCCCTTTTACTTCACGGCCATCAACCAGAACCTGGAAGGAGACATTCCCTTCTTCGGTCAAATTGGACAGTTGGGCCAGGGTTCCCGGCATTATCCCGCCACGTACAGCTGTTCCACCTACGCGAATGGAGGTCTCTGAGGAAGGAATATCACGCAGAGCGCCCTCAAACAGGATAGGATCACCAACATATGCTTCTGTTTCGCTCGGTTTTTTCACCCAAACGGGGGGTCGCACCTGGAGTTCGAAGTCTACATCAACTGCCACTTCATCAGAAAGTCTTGTTCCACGTAAGGTGATGCGTCCATCTTTTCGACCTCGGCCCGCCACCAGGGCTACCGGAATACCTGATTCCAATTTGCCAACCAGCTCGGAACCTTTTAAAGCTGTGAGTTCAAGATCATCAATATCGGCGATTCCACCAATAATGACACGAACTTCCCAGGGTAGCCCTTCTACAATACTCACCTTGGGACGATCAACAGTAATCGTAAAAGGTGCCTGAATGGCTCCCCCTGTAGGATCCAGGGTATTTTGGAATTTTTTTTCCAGAGAAATTTTACCTACATCAGTCATGGCATCCATTATTTTCTGGACAATTAACTTTTCTGAATATGACTTGGAAAGCTCCTGCTCAACCAGCTTTTCATCCGGCATTACACTGATGTCTGCTGACATTCGATAGAGTACATCAGATTTCAGGTCAAAATCAGACTTCGGTATAAGTGCCATAAATGTCTTATTGTCAGGATCATTATTTTTAGCTGCGAGAGCGTAAGACAATTCTTTAAGATTGAGTTCTTCAGGTGCGTCAATGGGATTGAGATGCACCGTTCCTTCAAAGGAGTCCTTTTCAAAGGCACCATCGAGTTGCACTTTTAGACTGATGGAATCTTTACTGTGGAGATCCGTTGCATTCCTGATAGTCACCAGGTTTTGAATTTTATCTTTGGACACTTCCAGCAGAATTTTCTTCTGGCTGTCCTTAAAATGTTTTACTTCGCCTTCAATAGCGAAGAAACTGACGATCGTGGCGATATATATAATGAAATAAACTTCAACACGAGCTTGGAACTTTTTTTGGCCAGCCATGCGGCTACTCCTGTCTACTTATTTCGAGGAAAGATTTGCGCTTAACAGACGTTGAATTTCGTTCCGTACACGGATATTGATCTGTTCATCAGCCAACTCCTCCATGTGCTTATTTAAAGCCTGACTCTGTTCCACATTTTTGGCTAACTTCTCAACCAGACTGCTGGCCAGGGTGGTAAACTTGTTGATCTCTTTCGCTATTTCAGGGACATCTGCCGATCGAACTGAAAAATCGCCTGATGGTGCGCTACTTCCATCAACCTCTCCATGTTCCATGGCTTCAACTTCCTCATGGAGGGTGATCTCAAAGGTTTCTTTTCCGGCCTGAAATATTGTAAACGCATAAAGTAGTAATAAGCTAAACTCTATAGCCAGGGCGCCAATTGTCACATATTCTATAAATCCAAAACCCTCTTCAGCGACCGAGAGAACGGTTCTCATTCCCGTGACCAAGATCAGGAAGGCAGCTCCTGAGTAAACCAGAGCCTGTCGGCTGGGGTATTGTTCCATAACTGTTTTTTTGCGAGTATAGCCCTGTACTTTTTCCATAACTTATTCTTCCATAATTAGTCTGTTATTTTTAGCGCTTGCATATACAAAGCACAAGCAATCCGTAAAATTTTTGCTTTTTCACCATGTCCTTAAATTTGGGTCCGGTGTCTTGATTGTCAAGGATGATTCTAGTCTTATTTATCTTCTGTGACCTATATCTGGAGTTCGATTTCAAGATATCTGGGTTCATAAATTTCCAGACTTTTTAGGTCGTATTCAACTCTGACCCTTCCATCCTCCTCCACGGTGCTTCGGTCAGGGCTCTGGCTAAAACGCAGATTTTGGGCTTCACTGACAACAGCCAATTCCCAATCAGGGAGGGCGTGATTTAGGGCAAATTTATATTGGAAATGGGTTTGTTTCAAGATTTCCAGCAGGTTATAGCTAAAACCAAAAGACAGCTCCTTCTCAGCGGTTTGAAATACAAGCCATTCACCGCTTTCATCTTTCACTGTCCCGCTGGCCTGGATCACATCACTGGCCTTCTTAACCCAGGTTTTTTCAAAATTAAAGGGTAGTAAACATTCTATTCGCAGCGGTAGCTCTACATCATCTTTCAGTTTTCCGTAAAGCTCAACATCAAAACTTTTATACGTGGAGCTGGGTCGAATCGTCATTTTGAATGTCTTAAATGGAGAGTTCTTCATGCTCCATTCGCTCAGCGAAAACACAAAAGGGATGGAGATCCACACGGAAGCCGGTTTGCCTTTTCTCAAAGCTGGTTCGAATAGCGTCCGTTTAACCGCATTCGTAACAATCTGATCCAGTTCAGGATCAAGGGCATCGACAATAAGGGTTTCTACCACCAGCCCATCTTTTGACACCAGAGCATTAATCGTCACACTGCCCTCAATACCTCGCTCCCGGGCAGAACGCGGATAGTTTATTGCGTTGCTTAAGGTTTCGTACCCTCCTACAGGGTGCGGTTTTATAAGCTCCGACTCGCTCGTATCTTTGTGAAACCAGGCACATTGCTGAAGAAGAAATAATCCAAGAAAGATCAATAGACCGGGAAACACCCTCGGATTGTTTTGCGTTCGCATAGAACAACTCCTTCCTGTTTGATAAACTTTAACCCAAATATAAGGTCTTGTTAGATAATAACAATGACTTAGGCTGCCTGAGAATGACTGAAAAGGGGCGACACCACTATTTCCTGGAAAAGGTTCCGTCGATCTGTGTCTGTGTCCGCGTACTTACGAGGGGGTTACCGAAGGTCATAAAGTCGAGACTTCAGGCTAATGCCATCTACTTTGTTCAGAGGCGAGACCCCCAGGATATCACCTAAAGTAGGTGCCAGGTCTGTTGTAGAAACTGAGTCTGTCAAGACCAGGGTGTTGAATGCTAAAGCGCTGAAAATAATCGGGACATGACTATCATATTCATAGGGTGTCCCATGGGACGTTCCATACGGATTTCGGAACAGCCAGCCTTCTGTTTCCAGTGTGTATAAATCGGGGCTCAACTCCGAATGCATAAAATGGCCAAGGCGGACAGCGCTTCGATCTGATGGATCGGGGTCCAGAAGCTCTGCTTTCGAATAGAGGCGCTGGATTCCCGCTACTGATTCCATGTGAACCTGAAGAATTGAATCCACGACCGTTGACACTACCTGCATTGAGTCCATGATGGCCTGACTATAGAAATAACTCGAGCCCTTGCGATGGATAAATCGATGAGTGCCATATATTGAGTCCAGAGCAGCATAAGCACTCTCTCGAGCAGCCCAATAATCATCTTCGTTAACACGACCACCGGGTTTCCCCTCAATCTGAGTCCGATGTTCTGGTAAAGGGAGGCCTCCATGATCGGAAGAGAGGGCAAATAAGATGTTTTCCAGTCCAATCTCATCGTCCAGATAGTTCAAAAAGGTCAATAAATATTGATCTGTCTTGATCAAATGATCCATGACTTCATGAGAATATGGACCATAATAATGTGCAACCAGATCCATGGTTGAAAGCCCAATACTTAAAATGTCTGGTGTCGCGTCTTGACCCAATTGTTCTTCATCAATTAGCACCTTGGCCAAATCTAGAAGCTGACGATCCATCCAGGGGCGGTTCCCCAGCTCGCTAAGCACTTTTGCATCGCCCCATTGAGGCTCAAAACCGATAGGGAAAACCGGGGAATAAGGGGTGTCAAGATATCTGTCGGTCTCACCATTAAAAAAATCTCCATGGGTATATTCTGCATACCTAGCCTCAGGAAGCGATTTGGTCCAGACAGAATCTCTATATGAAATCATATTTGCCTGAGTGTTAAATTTATGAAGCCAGGCTGGGATGGTCTTGGTATAGTAATCAGTGGTAGTAAAGGCACCGTTCCAATTGTACCAGATTACCAGATCAGGGTTTTTGCCCCCCATCATGATAGCGGCTCGGTCTTTCGTTGCAACTGCATATACTTTTGAGGCGGGAGAGACCGCTTTTAACCAGTCGCCATAAGTGGTTCCATTTACCTGTCCATATGACACGCTGGACGAAGGAATATCAAGAGCTTTTGCATTTGCATCGTCAACGCAATAGACGTCTTTGTCTTTCACAGGATCGTACCAGTTGTTTCCTAAAACGCCAACAGGTCCTGGATAGAGCCCTGAGCCCAATACGAAATGACCGGGTCCAGTTGATGTATAACCATGTTCATGATGGGCATTGTTAAAAGTGACCCCGTGATCATGAAGCCATTTAAACCCGCCTGAAAAGATCGGGAGGTAGTGCGAGTATGTGTTATATGCAAGGTGGTCAAAGGAGATTACAATGACCAACCGCGGTTTTTCGACTTCCTGGCTGCAAGAGAAAAATGACAATGCAATGACAAGGAACAATGTTTTGTAAATGATTCTCACGACTTTCTTCGATCTAATATCGTTTAGTGGTATGGCCAGGCTGGGATTCGAATCCCAGGCTGCTAAATGATTTACCCTTTTTGATGCCCACTTAAAGCGCTTTCATGGTTTCCAGGTGAGCCCTGAGCTTCTTGAGAGACTCGCTATAATGGTCAAGCTTCTCATGTTCTTTGGCTACTACTGCCGCAGGTGCACGATCCACAAAACTCTTATTGGCCAATTTCCCTTGAACCGATTTGAGAAAACCTTGTGTGTCACTGATCTCCTTTTCCAGACGCTCAATTTCTTTTTGCAGATCAATAAGACCTTCCAGGGGAATAAACAGTTCCATTTTATCAACCATGGCAGAGGCTGAAAAGGACGGTTTCTCTACATCCATGCCCAGTTCGATGGATTCTGCCCTGGTCAGTTTTGAAATGGTGGCCTGTGTCTTAGTGAGAATATCCAATTGCCTCTGAGAATGTACCCGACCCACCAGCTTGATGCCCAGGGAGGGCGGTAAATTCATTTCAGAACGGATGGTACGCACTGCTGTGACAACTTTTTTAAGAAAATCCGTCTCTTTCGCCTCAGCAGGGGCGTGAAAAACCTCCCTGACGCGGGGCCATTCTGCCACAACAAGGTCTGGCTCTTCCGCCAGCTTCACTTGTTGCCAGATTTCCTCGCTCATAAAAGGCGCATAGGGGTGGATCATTTTCATGACATCCCTTAAAACATAAATGGCAATCGCCATAACGGTCTGTTTTTCTGTTTCTGTCCCATCGTAAAGTCGCGATTTGATCATTTCAATGTACCAGTCACAGAAATCATTCCAGATAAAATCCCAAAGCGATCGCGCCGTTTCATCAAAGGAAAAAGCCTCCAATTGACGGGTCACGCGTTCTATGGTCGCATTCAAGCGGTGGAGAATCCAGCGATCAGCCAGCTCCATGTTCTCCCACTTCTCAGGATCCAGATGATCAGCAGTAAGTTCAAAAGCTTTATTCATCAGGACAAAACGACTGGCATTCCAGACTTTGTTCATAAAATTTCGGGCAACTTCAAGCCGTTCTTCCGAAAAGAGAATATCCTGACCCTTGGGGGCAATGAGCATGGTGCCAAAACGCAATGCATCGGCTCCATATTTGGCAATTAAATCCAGGGGATCCGGTGAGTTACCAAGGGATTTGGACATTTTACGCCCTTGTCCATCACGGATAATACTGGTGAAATACACATTTCTGAAGGGGATCTCACCCATGAACTCATGACCGGCCATAATCATACGGGCGACCCAGAAGAAAATGATATCAGGACCCGTTACCAGATCATTTGTTGGATAATAGTAGGCTAGCTCTTTACTATCCCCAGGCCACTGATGGACTGCAAATGGCCAGAGCCAGGAGCTAGACCAGGTATCCAGGACATCTTCATCCTGCTTTATGTTTTTTGAACTGCACTTTTTACAGACACTGGGCGCTTCGACTTGCACCATTATCTCATTACAATCCTGACAGGTGTAGACAGGAATCCGATGCCCCCACCACAATTGACGACTGATGCACCAGTCCTTAATGTTGGTCATCCAGTGTTCATAAGTCTTCGTCCAATGGGCTGGATGGAATTCTATTTTACCGTCACGAACAGACTGCAGGGCAGGTTTCACCAGTTCGCTCATATTCATAAACCACTGTTCAGATTCATAGGGTTCAATGGGTACATTGCCCCGTTCCGAGTAACCAACTTTATGGACGTATTCTTCGATCTTGTCAATGAGATCGAGTTCTTTCAGCTGCTCAATGATAACTTCGCGAGCCTCAAAACGATCCAGACCAATAAATTTACCGGGCACATTGGCATTCAGAGAGGCGTCTTCGTTAAAAATATTGATGAATTCCAGCTGGTGACGTTTGCCCATTTCCCAGTCGTTGGGGTCATGTGAGGGAGTAATTTTTACGCAGCCCGTTCCAAACTCCTGCTCCACATAAGTATCGGCGAAAATGGGGATTTCACGGCCAACCAGGGGAAGGATGACATGTTTGCCGATGAGATGCTGGTAGCGTTCATCATCTGGGTGAACAGCAACACCTGTATCACCGAGCATGGTTTCCGGGCGTGTGGTTGCTACGACAAGGTAGTCATCAGAATCTTTTATGGGGTAGCGCATGTACCAGAGGTGACTGTTGCGTTCCTGGAAAATGACCTCTTCATCTGAAATGGCAGATTTGGTAGCGGGACACCAATTAACCAGGCGCTTTCCTCTATAGATGTGACCCGCGTTATACAGTTCTACAAAGGAATGGAGTACGGCTTTATAGTATTCATCATCCATGGTAAAGCGTTCCCGTTCCCAATCGCAGGATGCGCCCAGCTTTTTGAGCTGTTCGATGATAATACCGCCATATTTTTCCTTCCAGATTCCTGCATGTCTCAGAAATTCATCCCTGCCAATCTGATGTTTGCTGATGCCCTGTTCGCGGAGCATGTTGACAACCCTGGTCTCGGTGGCAATCGAGGCGTGATCCGTTCCTGGGATCCAACAGGCCTCACGTCCCTGCATCCGGCGCCAGCGAATCAGAATATCCTGCATGGTATTGTTGAGGACATGTCCAATGGTTAGAATGCCCGTTACATTTGGTGGGGGAATGACAATGGTATAGGGTTCCTTTTCAGGGTTGGGTTCAGAATGGAAATAGTTTTTTTCCAACCAGTGTTTATACCATTTATCCTCAATCAGTGAGGCATCATAACGTTTGCTGAGTTCTTGTGCCATGTTGTCTATCAACCTTATTTATAACCACAG
>JABMOT010000297.1 GCA_013202385.1 Fidelibacterota bacterium | reverse complement strand
GCTTCGCCGCGACAAGCCAATTTTGTCCACATTGGACATATTTCCGTGAGGTGGCCTAGAAACAAAAAAGCCCTCGTAAGTGGTAGACTTACAAGGGGTTTACTGTGTGGCCAGGGATCCTCCTACGCCTTACAGGCTACGGCGGGATAAACTCCATTGAACCGCCGACCTGCCGTCGATCCTCCCGCCGCCGTTGGATAGGTTTTAGCTATGGCCTGGCATGCCCTTATACAGTAAGGGCTAGCGGGTTTTTCACCACTTGGCGGGGTCCAATTGCTAAATAGTTGCTGTTCGGCGATTTAGCATCCAGCTCACGAATTCGCTGTATCAACGCATCCGCGGTCCACGGTTTCTGGATAAAGGCAGTAAACTGAGTGACTTTCTCATTTTGTGCTTCAACGACAGATCCAATAGCTCCCAATTCATTTGTGGCAAAGATAAAGTCCGAATTCAGGATGATTAGCACACGATCATTCACACTGGCAACACCGTCTACGTATTTGCGATCGATCCCTGAGGTAACCAGTTCAGGTGTAGGTTCAAATCAAGCCTTTCACAATCTCTCCCAAATTTTGATATTCTGAGGCATTATCGACTTCAATTGAGGCATCACCGTACCAAAATATTTTTACATCGTTTTTTGAGACATCGATTGTTAAAGCTCCACTTCTACTGTTGGGATTGTAAATGAATCTGATTTTATCAAGCTCAATATCCTGCTCCAGTAAGCGATCTACAATGGAAGGGAAACTATTTACATGGGTTGCAACAATTAGAAAGCCCAGGTTCGATAATTCAGACGGATAAATATCATAATAACTTACTCTCTTTAGAAGCTCCCCGATGAAATCAGTTGATTGATCTCTCAACAGCAGACTTGCTAATCCGCTGAGACCATAGCCCTTATCAAGAGAGGATATGTGTGCCAGATAAGCAAACTTGCCAGGATATTGGATCGCAAATGCTGTACAGGTAGAAACGCCAAGCGTTTTCAGGACTTGTCCAGATTCGCCCTTCGCCCATTCATTAATATCCACCTTTATTCCAAGATCGTTTTCCACACCACCCTCAATGGCATGGTGTTCTTTAGTTGAAAGCAAATCTATGATGGCTGCATTAAAAAACTGCTTATGTCGTTTGTAATGTTCGGTTATTACTTCCGCTTCATCGATTTCTGAGATTATGATCCAATCAGTATTGAAATACTGGAATTTTTCAAAGGCACTGTATACAAGCTGACCTCTATAATCAGTGATCATACTTTCGCCGGATTCTGAGTCCAAAGCCTGGCGTACCGTCTCTGTATCAACTTTTAGCTTGAGAATCGTCCCATCTTCGATGAATCGGGAGTCTGAAAGCATAAGCATATCTTGGTTGACCAGATAGACCTCTTCAGTACGTCCCATCTCATGCCGATCCGTTAGTATTGTGTTTACTTTATTAATTGCACATTGAAGTATGAACCAACCCAGGTGGTTATCATTCAAGGAAACAGGAACGATAAAAAAAGTAGCTGGCTCATCAGACGGATAATAATACTCATATTCACTAAATTCTATCTGCCTATTGCCTTTTAATACCTTTGCTAGATTGGTATTCCCCAGATCTCCATCGAATAGGTTTTTTCTGAAATCATCTTCCTGTCGGATGCTGTGAAAAACAAATCCGCTTGTATCAACAAAAAGCAGATCATAAAAATTGCCATAATTCTTAATAAAATGTTTGTCTATCTCGTATTGTGATTGCGGGTCATAATCATCACGACTTGACACATTTTGCACAAAATACTTCTTCAGAATTTTATCGCCGTTTAAACGTTGGGCAGATGTTTCAATGGTTCTAAAATACTTAAGTGTTTGTAATTTCTTCTCCTGGCGGAGCTCTTTTAATCTTTCAAATGTTTGGGCATACGGATCATCGTGAGGGCTACTTGACGTATTATACAGGAAGATTGTCAGGCTTACGGTCAGGAATAGTATGAATATGGTTGTCTGCATTTTAGTTAAATGCAATGCAGGTAAAAGGGCAAATCTATTCATTCTCAGTTCTTCTGTTTCATCTGAACATCAGTGTACTTAAGATACTATTATTATTTTTGAAAGTAACTTCCCTGTCAAAAGCCCTGTGAAATAACTCGATTTTTCGGTAAAGCCATTTCATCAAACAAGTTGTTGGCTATCTCAAAACCAATTTGTTTTTGTTTCACAACCCTCAGGCATCCAAACATATTGCACTCACCCATACAGAGTCCCACTTGGACAGACGAAGCGGCCTGGTCACTTCCTGTACAAACACACCATTAGCCAACCAGAACCAAGCTATAAAATGAGCTCGATTAGAAGCTCATTCCCACTACCAAAAAGGATGTCTCCTGATTGGGGTTAATTATGTAGGCCACACTCAAATTATCTTTTTCTCCGGATATCCCTATGTTTACGGGTGCAAAATTGCCATCTGTGGAATAAACCCCATTTCCTAGTCCTATTGTCAGGACCTTGTAGTTAAATTCTAAATAGGCCGAATTATCGTCATCTCCAGACACATTCAATGCAATCAATGTGCTAACCGGTCCTAATTCAATCCCAGCGCTGGCTTCAAATATATGGCTTTCCAGATCAAGGATGGCGTCCGTACCCGTATATTCTGGAAAGAAGTAATCCGTGAAGGTCACAGCAACAGGTCCTAGCTGGGTGGATACAAAGAGATCATTTTCGTTTCCTCCTGCTGCTCCATTTATTGCCCAGGCACCCCAGGCACCGAATGTAAATCCAGCAATTGAATATTCTAATGAAGGCTGAATAGATGCTGTATTACTAAAATCCGTGCCTCGCCAGACATATCGATTATAAACATCCACACCTACACTTACTTGTCCAAATGAGTTAATTGTAAATATGGTAATCATACAAAGTGCTGCAAATCGTTTCATAAGGTGAACTCCAAAGTATTTATTAGTTAGTTATTTAAACGCTCTTCCAGTACAGACTCTATATGTGCTAATTCATTTTGCTGCCCAGGTTGGGCTCAACAACCTCAATTCAAATAGCACTTCAAAGAAAATGACCTGGAGGAAAGCCCGAAAATTCTGTCACCGCGGATTCTGGTCCAGGCAACGGAAACAGTGTCGCGAATCAGGCAACTTTCTCTTGATGTGCCTCTACCACAGACTCAATAGCACCTAATTCATGTGTGGCAAAAATGAGGTCCGAATTCAAAATAATAAGGAGTCGATCATCAACACTGGCAACACCTTCTATGTATTTACTGTCAATTCCTGAGGTAACGAGATCAGGTGTAGGTTCGATCTGATTTGCTGGAATGCGCAGCACTTCCCGGACTGCATCCACAATGAATCCAACCAGCGTTCCTTTGGTATCAACCACCATGATGCGGGTTTCCTGAGCATTCTTTTTGCTGTCTTCAACCAGACCAAACCGACGTCGCAGGTCAATGATGGGGATAATTTGCCCTCGTAAATTAATGACCCCTTCAACAAAGGGTGGAGACTCTGGGATGTGCGTAATTTTAACCAGTCGATTGATTTCACGTACTTTTCCAATATCCACACAGTATCCCTCGCTCCCCAGTTGAAAGGCAACTAATTGCCGCAATTCAACAGTGCCGGTGCTGTTATTGAAATTCTTATTTGTCATTGTAGCGGTTGTCATCGGTCAACTCCTTGTATTCGTTTTTAGGGGAGGGGGCACACAAATCACGTGCAGTAATTTTGGGATGTATGCCCCCAGGGAAAAGTTTAAACCTTGAATTGATCCATTAATTTATCCAGACCCTGAACTTCACGGTTCAGTTGTTCTGATGAAGCCGCCAATTCCTGGGCACCTGATGCTGACTGTTTGGACACGGTGGAAACACTCTCCACATTCTTGGAAATCTCCTCAACACCAGCACTCTGTTCGATAGCCGCAGAGGCAATTTGCGAGATGGCCGCATTCACCTGATCGATGGACCCACTGATTTCTCCAAGGGCTGTTCCGGCTTCACCAGCCAATTTCTGGCCTGATTTAGACTGCTCGGTGATCTTCTCCATGGCTTCAACCGAGGAGTTTACGTCATTTTGGATCTGTTTAATCTTTGCTTCGATATCAGCAGTGGCACCGACAGTTCTTTCAGCCAATTTTCTAACTTCATCTGCAACCACAGCAAAGCCACGCCCTGCATCACCGGCTCTGGCTGCTTCAATATTGGCATTGAGTGCCAGCAGGTTGGTCTGGTCAGAGATATCATCAATCACCTGGATGACATCGGCTATTTCCTGAGAACGCAGCTTCAATGCACCTATTTGCTTTGAAGCTGCGTCAACGATACTTGCGATTCCCTCGATACCAGAGATGGTTTGGTTCACCGTCCCGCTCCCTTTTACAGCAGCGATGTTGGCTTCATTGGCATTATTCTGAGTTTGGGCGGCATTGTTGCTGGTTTCCAGAATCATGGCACTCATCTCCTCGATGGAGGTGGCCACTTCACTGAGCTGAGCCTGTTGTTCCTCGGCTCCTGCAGCCATTTGCTCTGAAGCAGCAGATATCTCACTCCCGGCCGTGGCAACTTCCTTGGCGCTTTGCTTGACCTTGCTGATAATACCCTGAAGTTTTTCAACAAAAGTGTCAAACCATTTGGCCAGCTCACCTAGCTCATCCTTGGAATCAAGTGCCAGTCTCACTGTGAGATCGCCTTCTCCGGTGGCAATGTCTTTGATGAGTGCTACCACCTTTTTGATGGGGTCTGTGATTGTTTTTGATATAAAAAAGGCAGCCACTGCAATAATCAACGCAGCAAATAGGACCGTAATTACGGTAGTATTCCGCAGTGAATATGCAGCCGCAAATGCTTCAGCTTCGTCAATTTCGGCAACCAGAACCCAGTTTAGTTCAGGGATATAACTGACTGTTCCGAGCACAGGTACACCACCAAGATCCTTAGAATATTCCCGACCACCCTGTTCCGCTTCAGCGGCTGTGGTGTAATCTCCGTACACACCTTTAAAAGCACTCTTGGTTCGAAAGGCTTCCTGGGGACCCTTGGTGTTGACTGAAACTTTGAGCAATGTCTCATCATTGGTAAGTCTTGAATTGCTTCTAAAGAGGTAATCCTTTCCAATCAAGTAGGTCTCGCCAGTTTCACCCATGCCAGTGGCTTCACGCATAATGCCATCTATGGATTTTTGGGAAATCTGGAGAGCGGCGACACCATGAAATTTGCCATCTTTAATAATTGGTGCTGCAACAAACATTGCAGGGGCCCCATTGGAAGGTGCATACGCTTCTGTGTCAGTCAAGAATACGCGTCGCGAACTGCTTGCTGCTGAAAAAGCTCTAGCCAGGCCATGCGATTCCCGGCTAAGATCCGTTCCAAAATCCGGTTCTTTTCCAACAGAGTAGATAACCTTGCCACTTTCATCAATTAGAAACAGATCATAATAGCCATATTTATCATTATAAAATTTAAGAAAACTATGAAACTGATCATGTACGACCTTATACGCTGGAGCTCTAAGTAGATCTCTATCAGAAAAGCCTTTTTTTTGAATATCTATTACCACTGCCTCCAGCGCGGTTAGTGCCTCAACTACGGAGGGGTTGTTTGCCAGGACCTCTGCATCGCCCTTACGCTCGAAAAAGAAACTCTGTATTCGGCTAAGCTTGAGAGCGGCTGCAACATTCAGCTTATTCACCGATTCCGCTCGCAAAGCATCGGAAGCTGTGTTGTAAGCGCTTACTCCCATGAATGCCAACGGAATGATTCCAATGAGTAGGAAGAATACTATTAGCTTAGTCCCAATTTTAAATCTGTTTAACATGTCATCGTCTCCTTAACTGTTATTTCCCAAAACTATTTTGGGGGTTTGATCGAATAACTATTGAAATGTTGTCGAAATATTCTGAATCATTCATTCTGAGATACTCACGGCTCTACAGCCCCGATAAAACTTGTTGGATTGTATTTAACAGGGTATCGCCAGTAATGGGCTTTTGGAGAGCCTGAGTTGCACCTAAAGTTTTAGCAATCTCAAGAAAACCCCGGTTATTCGTTTTACCCCCACCCGAGATGGCAATGATTTTCACATCCGCATCAAAGTCTTTTAAGTTCAGAATGAGTGCTAAACCATTTTCTGAGGGCATTAGAATATCTGTGATAACCAGGTCGAATGGTTCCCTCTCAAATAGAAGTCTGGCGATAGTTCCATTTGATGCCACGGTAACTTCATAACCTGAAAGGGTCAGAAGTTGAGACAAACTATCTCTGATTTGCACATCATCATCGACAACCAGAATTCTGAGTGATTTATTGTTGGATTCTTCAATCATGACAGCTTTTCCACAATAGGTATTTTCAACTTCATGACTGACCATATTCTCAAAACATGTGCCATTAATGCAAGGCACAGACTAACTATTGATTATTGTGGAGTTACCTGTCCTGGTATCATTTGATAATTCAATCAGTGGCAAATTATGCCATGCCTGATTCGGCATATTATGCCGAATTGTGAGAAGCGTTATAGGCAGCTATTGAGAGGGTTAACTGGAGGGAATATTGATGGATTTAAGTTTATTAAAAAGAGATCGGACACTAATACCCAACGCACTGGCAGTCTTGGCCCTGTTTTGACCCATTTCGTAATACACTTTCAGGATATGCTCGTTTTCAAGATCTGCCAGCAGCGTGTGTGACTTGTCCGGGTCCGTTTTGTTTACATATGAAAGTGTAATTTCTGGTGCAAAGTGCTTTTGTAGCGGTGTGCTACTTCCTGCAAGCAGGAAAGCTCTTTCCAGGGCATTGAATAACTGTCGTACATTCCCCGGCCAGGAATAATGCATTAACATTTCAATACAATCTGGCATTTCAGTGGAGGGATTGGCTGAACGATTTTTCTTAAGAGCGAAGAAGTCGACGAGTTCCGAGATATCACTTTTCCGATTGCGGAGCGGGGGAACCGATATATGAAACTGGTTCAATCTAAAGTATAAATCTGACCTGAATTGTTTTTGGGATATCGTATCTTCTAAGTTTCGATTGGTCGACGAAATGATTCTAAAATCACTCCATACTTCTGTTGTGCTTCCCAGACGCCTAATTTTCCCAGTCTCAATAGCCCGCAATATTTTTGCCTGGAGTTCAAGGGGCATTTCACCGATTTCATCCAGCAGAATCGTTCCTTTGTCTGCAACCTCAAATAAGCCGTATTTACGATTTGCCGCGCCAGAAAATGCACCCTTCTCATGGCCAAATAGCTCACTCTCCAAAAGATCGGCAGGTATGGAGGCGCAATTGATCGCCACAACATAGTTTATCTTTTCGTACACTCAAGTCATGAATCGCTCTGGGGACCAGGCACCTAAATAGACATTCTAATCAAGCTCGGAAATACACCTGATCCAACCAGCATTCTAACCAGCTGGATATACCATTAGCGGTACATTTGTTGATGTGAGGTCGTGGGCGATGATAAAATCTACCCAATCGCTGAAAAAGTGCGGAATTAGTCCAGGAAGCGTCCCTATTTGACCTATTTCGGGTAAATTCGCGAGAAAACACTAGAAAGACTGTCAAGAATGTCCCACACCACATGGTTGGCTTGGCAGAAGTATATGAAAAGCTAACAGAAAAAATTTCTTTAAGGGAGAAGAGCCCCGAAGGGAACATTTCTCCATAGAATCCAGCTGCTCGCGATCCGGTGCTGTGAGGCTAAAACGCCTATACCTGTCACGCTTTCCGCAAACCCTTACTGGCTAAGGTTTTCTATCCAATCCGGCATTTTTTCGTCACCATTTCGTCACTATCAATTGTCCCACTTTGTTCCGTCTTTGCATAAGCTTCGCCGCGACAAGCCAATTTTGTCCACATTGGACATATTTCCGTGAGGTGGCCTAGAAACAAAAAAGCCCTCGTAAGTGGTAGACTTACAAGGGGTTTACTGTGTGGCCAGGGATCCTCCTACGCCTTACAGGCTACG
>JABMOT010000296.1 GCA_013202385.1 Fidelibacterota bacterium | reverse complement strand
GCTGGAAGTCATAAACCAAACACGGCTATTCCCCAGGCATATTACAACAAGCTTGAAGGTGTTAAGCGACTGTCAACCGAAACGGGCGCTGGTCAATGGGGCAGCTCTCTGGCATTAGCCGGTAATATGTTTGGGCTGGAAGTAAAAGTGTATATGGTGAAGGTTAGTTACACGCAGAAACCCTATCGTCGATCGATGATGCAAGCCTGGGGTGCTGAAATAGTTGCCAGCCCCAGTATGGATACCGAGTTTGGACGGGCTATCCTGGCAGAAGATCCTGACAATTCGGGGTCACTGGGTATTGCCATTTCAGAGGCAGTGGAAGATGCAGCCAAACGTGATGACACCAAATATGCCCTTGGAAGCGTGTTAAACCATGTTTTACTCCACCAAACCGTCATTGGTTTAGAAGCAAAAAAACAAATGGCTATTGCAGGTGACACGCCTGATATCGTCATTGGATGTGTTGGCGGAGGAAGCAATTTCGCCGGTCTGGCTTTTCCTTATCTGAGAGATAAAATTAATGGAGCCGATATCGATTTTCGGGCCATAGAACCGACTGCATGTCCTACGCTCACAAGAGGTAGATTTGCATACGATTTTGGCGATATGGCTCAGATGACCCCACTGGTCTCAATGTATACGCTCGGCCATACATTTATGCCACCGGGAATCCACGCTGGTGGTCTACGCTATCATGGGATGGCCCCAATGCTGTCCCACGTCGTAAGAGAGGGTCTCGTCGATGCCTATGCCTACCATCAGGTCGAGGTGTTTGATGCTGCGGCTTTGTTCTCTAAAACAGAGGGTATTATTCCCGCCCCTGAATCAGCTCACGCAATTAAAGGGGCCATTGATGCCGCTATCGAGGCCCGCGAGGCTGGTGTAGAAAAGACCATCCTGTTTAACCTGAGTGGACATGGACATTTCGATATGTCAGCCTATGATGCCTATTTCGCCGGGAAATTAACCGACTATCGGCCAAGCGATGAAGAACTCGCCACTGGTATTTCTGCAACAGATGGTTTGCCCAAACCATAAAATATTCCGCATAACCCGGTGATTTGGTGTTTCTGAATCACCGGGTCCTCCCTAAATAAATGCTGCTTGATGTGCCTCTTAATGTGAGTGTGGCACAGGGACAGATATATTTCATGACAATCGGTCAGAAACGGTTTGGACAGGGGAACCCCGCGCTTTGACTTTGAGCTATGAATCCCCTTAGCCAAGACTATCTTCGTGTCCTTTAAAAATAAACAAGAACCTATAGAAGTAGTTTAGGAAGAACAAAATGAAAAAAAGAACCTCAAAATTTTACGACAATCAAGAACTCATCCACAGCCCCAGGGGACGGATGTTGCGCATCATGAGCGAATATCTGGGACCAGAAGAAGTGTTCAGGAAAAATAAAATTCAGGATACTATTGTGTTTTTTGGGTCGGCTAGAACCCAACCCAGACACATCGTCGAGCAGGCAATAGAAAAGGCCAAAGCTGATGGAAATGACGTTGCAAAACTTGAAGCCCTGGGAAGGGAGCTTGGGATGTCCCGCTATTATGAAGATGCCCGTGAGCTGGCCTATAAAATGACAACCTGGTCAAAAAAGTTAAAACAGGGGCGGCGACGTTTTATCGTGGCTACCGGTGGTGGACCGGGCATTATGGAAGCAGCAAATCGTGGAGCAGCCGAAGCAAAAGGTCTTTCAATTGGATTAAATATTTCACTACCCTTTGAGCAATCCGGAAATCCATATATAAGTCATGAACTTGAAATGGAATTTCACTATTTCTTTATGCGAAAATACTGGTTTGTTTATCTCGCTAAGGCACTCATCGCATTTCCTGGAGGATTTGGGACCTTTGATGAATTGTTTGAAACACTGACGCTGATTCAGACTAAAAAAACCAATAAATATATGCCCGTCATGTTATTCGGTAGTGCGTTTTGGGATAAGATGATAGATTTACAAGGTCTGGCAGATTTTGGAACCATAAGTTATGAGGATCTTGATTTATGCTATCGCACGGACAGCGTGGATGATGCATTCAACTATCTAACAACACAGTTGACTGAACATTACCTTGAAGAAAGACCCAAGCCGGAATAGCTAAAAGATTGGTCGCAACCTTGTTCCGAGAACCACCTCTTCTCGGGCACCGGTAACGGAAGGGATGTTGCCAGGCAGATTATTTAAATGTCTGTAGGCAAGATAGGCAAAACCAAACGCCTCTTTATTTTTCGGATTGATACCAGAGATGTTAACGCCCTCAATCTGGAGCCGTGGTAATTCATTCATGAGGATACGCATTAACGTCGAATTGTAGTAACCTCCTCCTCCAACAAAAAGAAAATGTGGTGAATATAGTTTTAAGAGGTCATTCGCAGAAGTGGCAATAGTTTTTGCTGTTAAAACAGTTAGTGTTCTAATAAAATCTTTAAACTTCTGATCAGTCCCAGGATAAAACTCTTTTAATATCTGATTAAAATAATCCAAGCCAAACTGTTCCTGCCCCGCGGAACGAGGTGGCTGAGTTGAATAAAACTCATGTTTCAATAAATGCTTTAACAATATTGAATTTAGTTTTCCCTGCGCTGCAATTGATCCTTCACAATCAAAGCTCAGTTTATTAGTTGTGTATAGCTGGACAGCTTTATCAATTAATGAGTTTCCCGGACCTGTGTCCCAGGCTAGAACGGGAAGATCGCTATTCTGTTTGGGAATAACGGTCAAATTGGAAATGCCTCCGATATTCAGTGCCAACACATCTTCTGGTCCCTTAAACAAAAACTGATCCACAATCGGAATGAGTGGTGCCCCCTGTCCGCCTTGTTTTATGTCTGCATTTCGGAAGTTATAGATGACGGGAACCTTGAGGCGTTCAGCCATGAAAATCGGATTCCCAATTTGAAGTGAAAAATCTGGTGGGTTATGTTTGATAGTCTGACCGTGTGAGCCAATACAATCAAACTGCAGGTTCAGGTTTGTTACCTGGTCCGCTAGCCAAATGCCTAATGCCTGATCCAGGTCATTGATCTGACCTTCATCAAGTACAAGCGGATTCTGAAATGCCCTTTGAAATATTTTAGGGTAGGGGATCTCTCCAGAATATAAAACTTCATAATCAGGGTCATCTCGATCTCCAGAGAAGTGGACCAGACAGAGGTCGAGACCGTCAGCTGAGCTCCCTGTCATGAGCCCGAGTATCCTAATGTCGGTCACATTTAATTTTAAAGTTCTCATCTCGTTCTTGTGAAAATATTCTCTCAATTGGTCATTTCCTAGACTGGTCTATGGATGAATACTTACTGATTATATCTGTCAATCCATGCTTGATATCTGCGTCCCTCCCAGCCCATGATTGGTAAAACGATTTTCATTCCACTTCAATCCGATCCCGACTATCTTGCCGCGCTAATTTGGAATTTAGTCCGTTAAAAAATTATTCATCGGGCTTGTATTTAGATTGAATGGGAGAGATTTGTGGATATAAAAATTGAAGTTGGAAAACCACACGAAAGATCATTAAAGGTTCACGTTGACTGGTCTGACATGGAACCCGGTTTCGAAAAAAAATTGGCCAAACTCAATAAGCAGGTAAAGCGTCCGGGGTTCAGGCCTGGTAAAATTCCGCGCAAGATTATGCTCCAATCCTATGGACAGAGTGTGCTGGCCGAGATTCTTGAGGAAACTGTTCAAGCAGCTTATTATAAAGGCATTATCGATCATAAGCTTTCTCCCATAGATCAGGGTAATATTGAGGACATGTCTGAGTTCGATATTGGCAAGGATCTGGACTTTACTATGAAGCTCCAAGTTGAACCCGATTTTGTTCCATTTAACTATAAGGCTGGGTTCAAGATCACCAAAACCGAGTACTCGGCAACAGACACTGATTTGGACCATGCACTGGAACATCTTCAGGAGCGCTATGCCGAAGTAGAAATACGTGAAGACGGTGCTTTGGACGGTGATTTACTTCAGGGTGATCTTCAATATCTGGATGGTGATGGCGTGGCTATTGAGGGGAGTCATGTCAAGAATCGATACATCAAAATTGGCGATGGGGTTTTTGGCGATAAAGTTGCTAAGAAGCTGATTGGTTCCAAGGCTGGCGACCAGGTGACCTTCGATATCCCTGCCCAGACAAAGGGTGGTGAGGAATTGCACATCAGCATGCAGGTCAATGCAGTAGAGACACACATTTTACCAGAATTGAATGACGAATTTGCCAAAATGGTGGATCCCAAATTTGAAACCTTAGCTGCACTGAAAGACAGCACGCTGGCGGACATTCAGATACAGCTGGATCATGATGTTGTCCGCGCCCAGGACCAAACCCTGGCAAATAAATTAGTGGAAGAAACAAAACTTGAATTGCCTGATCTCATGATTGATGATTATCTCGATAAGCTGGTGGAACGGGTAAGACAGGAGCGCGGGGCAGATGTTAATGAAGCAGAAGTTCGACTCCAGAATCGTGAACGTGCTGTTTGGGAATTATCCTGGTATTTGATTCGCAAAAAATTGATTGCAGATGAAAAACTTGAGGTAACCGATGAAGATGTTGAAGCCAAGCTAGATGAGTTGGTTGCCCAGATGCCTGGGGATAAAGAAAAAATGAAAGCCTTGTATCGGGATAAGCAGTACCTGCCCCAGATTAAGGATGACATCATGGAGAAGAAAATATTCTCGCACCTCGAATCTTTTGCTACAATAAAAGTTAAAAAAGCCAGCAGTAAGGAAATTGGAGGTTACCATGCACACGCTCATTAATCAATTAGTCCCTATGGTTGTAGAGCAGACCGGCCGTTCAGAACGTGCCTATGATATCTACAGCCGTCTCTTAAAAGAACGCATTATATTTCTGAGCACACCCATTGATGACAGCATTGCGTCCCTGGTTGTTGCCCAGCTCCTATTTCTTGAAGCAGAGGATAGTGAGAAGGATATAAATCTTTATATAAATTCACCAGGTGGGATCATTACCTCTGGCATGGCCATCATGGACACCATGAATTTTATCAAGCCGGCGGTTTCAACCATTGTTATTGGGCAGGCTTCGAGTATGGGGGCCCTGCTACTCGGCGCCGGTGAAAAAGGCAAGCGCTATGCCTTGCCAAATTCTCGTGTCATGATCCACCAACCCATGGGTGGAACCGAGGGTCAGGCTTCTGATATCATTATCGCAGCCGAGGAAATGCAAAAGATCAAGAGAAAGTTGAACCAGATGCTGGCCAATTTTTGTGGCAAAAAAGTGGCTCAGATTGAAAAAGATGCTGACCGAAATTATTTCATGTCTGCAGAAGAAGCCGTGAGTTACGGGATCGTAGACGAGATATTGGTAAAACGGGGGTAAGTTTTTGGCCAAACATAAATCAGGAAAAAGTTGTTCCTTTTGCGGTAGACCCCAGGACGAAACTGGGATGCTTGTTGCCAGCCCTACGGGTTCGCATATTTGTGGGCGTTGTATCGAACAGGCCCAACAGATCGTTCAGGATGAAGTCACCGTCAAAAAACGCTCAAAACATATATTCAATACGCTGGCTGAAATTCCAAAGCCCAGTAAAATCAAAGCTCATCTCGATTCCTACGTCATCGGTCAGGAACAGGCCAAGCGGGCTGTAGCTGTAGCTGTTTATAATCATTATAAACGTATTATGGTCCAGGATGATGTTGCGGATATAGATCTTGAAAAAAGCAATATTCTGCTCATGGGTCCGACTGGAACTGGAAAAACCCTGCTGGCGAGAGCCCTTGCAACCTTTCTTGATGTTCCCTTTGCAATTGCAGATGCCACTGTACTCACGGAGGCAGGCTATGTTGGGGAGGATGTGGAAAATATTCTGGTACGCCTGCTGCAATCCGCAGATTATGATGTAGCTGCCACCGAGGCTGGGATTATTTATATCGATGAGATCGATAAGATTTCACGGAAATCTGCAAATGCTTCAATTACGCGTGATGTTTCCGGCGAAGGTGTGCAACAGGCTTTGCTTAAAATATTAGAAGGTACGATTGCTCAAGTCCCGCCAAAGGGTGGCAGAAAACACCCTGAGCAGCCTCTGGTTTCCATCAATACTAAAAATATTCTCTTTATCGTTGGTGGTGCTTTTGAAGGCATCGCAGAGATCATTGGCAGACGGCGCAAAAAAACCCAATTAGGATTTTCCACTGTTGATGAGGAATCTTCACGACTTAAAGGGGCTGAATTGCTTCAGGTCGTTGAGCCGGAGGACTTGCTGCAATATGGCTTGATCCCAGAGCTGATTGGACGTTTACCAGTGATAGCTGCGTTGGAAGAACTCACAAGGGAGGCTCTTCACGCCATTCTCCTGGAACCACGAAATGCGCTGGTCAAACAGTATCGTAAAATGTTTGAAATAGAGGGGGTAGAACTGGTGATTGATGAACTGGCTCTGGAAGCGATAATAGATGCCGCTCAAAAATATGGGACGGGTGCCAGAGCATTGCGCCGATCCTTGGAAAAAGTCATGCAGGATGTTATGTATGATCTGCCAGGCTGGAATAATATCAAGAAGTGTGTCATAACGGGTGCTGTAATCACAGAGGGTGCTAAACCGCTCCTGAGTTGACCCGCTCTACCAGGAAAAGCATTTATCCACTAATTTAGCACTCAGATAAAATATTTTTCATTCCTTATACCCTGCAAATCGGTTTGAATAAAGGGTAAATCCGAATTGGTGACGCCTCTATAGCCCTTGAGATTATTTTCTTACATTTATTAACTTTCAGTGACCCATAATTAATAAAACGTATATAAACATCGGGTTTCAACAAAAAAAAAAGGTCAATTTCATCACCATTCTAGCCTGAAAACTTTGATACTCACATCTTTCCAAGACACGCTTAATCATTAATTAGTCGTTCCTGAATAAGTATATAAAGATAATAATAACAATATGTTGTGTAGAGATAAATAAAGCTTAAATTGCCAGAAACCAATAAAAACAGCTTAAAACATGGTGATTTATGAGAGC
>JABMOT010000295.1 GCA_013202385.1 Fidelibacterota bacterium | reverse complement strand
TGCCTGATGAGCATTGGGTATAATGTGGTAAGCACTCAAGTAAAACCAGGTGTGGGTGAGTCCGAGAAGTGCTCCAATACCGGTGAGCAAACCAAAGCTCACAAAGGTAATTGACTGTCCCTGGAACAATATCAGAGGACCATAGTCACCCTGCTTATTGTAGGTGCTGACCTGTGTCCTTTCTGGTTCGGCTAAGGTCTCTATCATTTCTACCCGTTCAATCATGGCTTTACCCTCTAGGTTACACTTGGATATGGGACTATTTCACTCACAATATACACCTGTGAAATAATTGGTGTGTCGTCAACTTTACATTTTCCACAATTTTCAAGGTCGTGGTATCTGCAAGAATTGATATAATTTGATTCTATGGATGATTCTCCAGCTCGTCTTCGCGGAACCCCGCAATGTGCGGTGGAGTGACTATGAGGCGTGAGGCGATCTCACTTTTTTGGTGGGAAATTCTGGGGATTGCCACAGTCGGGCGCGCCCTCCTTCGCAAAGACACAAGCCCCTTGACTCGTCTTCGCGAACGACTGTAGGGAGTGAAGCGATCCCTCTTTTTCGCGTGAAATTTAGGGGATTGCCACAGTCGAGCACGCCCTCTTTCGCAAAGACCTTTTGTGGCAGTCTTAGGCGAGAGAAAATTCTTGCCATAAACGAATGATCGTTTATTATAGAAGCGTGAGAGTCAAGAATGAAATAAAACGAGATGCGATTATTGAAGCCACCGTGGCCTTAGTCAATGAAATTGGCTTTGTTTCCAGTTCGGTTTCAAAAATAGCTAAACGTGCCAACGTTTCTCCAGCGACCATCTACATCTACTTCCAGAACAAGGAAGACCTGCTGGTTTCGACATATATAGAGATTAAGACGTGTTTGGCCAGTGCCTTGATGGAGGGTTTTGATCCCAATCTACCAGTTAGGGATGCTCTGCTTCACGCTGGAGAAAATTTGTTTAAGTATATTTCAACGCACACTGAACTATTCTACTTCACAGAACAATTTGCCAATTCACCCTTTACCGACCTGGTGGATAAAGCCAAGCTTGAAGGTCCTTTTCGACCCCTGTTTGAGCTCCTCCAGCACGGTATCAACCAGAAGATCATCAAGGATGTTCCATTCGAGTTACTGCTGGCCCACCTTTATCACCCTATCTTTAGTCTGGTAAATCCCCGGATCAACCCTGATTTCAAAGCAAGTCCTGAAAACATCAACCTCTCCATGACCATGGCCTGGGATGCCATAAAACTATGAATCCCACAGTACCAAAAGCCCAAACCCGGCTTAGCCTAACAAGCTTCGCCGCGGTTACCCGCCCCAACATTAATATCATATCGCGCCGAAGTTGAGACGAAGGCGGATAAAAAATTTGACTGGATAACTGAATGAATATTCGTTTAAACATAAAATTAGGACAACCAGGGAAGATCAGCATTGCCATTTTACTGATCCTGGTTGGTTCAATTTTCACAATCAATTCCGTGTTATCTGCGGCTGAATACGATACTGGAGCAAATCCCTTGACAAAAATTAACACCTCACCGCAACATGAAAATGGAAAGTTTACCAATCCCCTAGCCTGGAATGATAAACCATCCTTTGGCATGTTTAAAAAATACTTTTTCGGCAAAGAACAGCGCAGCCCGAAAGCAACACTCCCTCAGGAGCAAATAGCGTTTGAGCTCCTGGAGCCATCAGACAGCTCAAGCCTGAAAATCACCAATGCAGGGCATTCTTCTTTGCTCATCTACATGGATGGCTATCGCATCCTCACCGATCCGGTTTATGAAGCAAAAATCAGCCCTGTTGGACCGACACGCTTTAATAAGGAGATTCCACTTGATCCTACTGAGCTAAGAGATATTGATCTTGTGCTTATTTCACATAACCATTACGACCATTTGAATAAATACTCGATTCAAACCATCCACGAAAATGTCAACCGCTTTGTTGTGCCCCTGGGCGTTGGGGCTCAACTAGAAAAATGGGGTGTTCCCAGAGAAAAGATCACCGAATTGGATTGGTGGGACGAGTTAGCTATAGCTGAAAACCTGACCATTGTGTCCACCCCGGCCCAACATTTTTCAGGCCGCGGTCTCTCGGACAGAAACAAAACCCTGTGGACATCCTATGTCATCACCACAAAGCAACACAATATATATTTCAGTGGTGATTCTGGATATTTTGATGGATTTAAAAGAATTGGTGAAAAATATGGTCCCTTCGATATCACTTTTCTGGAATGTGGTGCATATAACACAGAGTGGTCGTTTGTTCACATGTTCCCGGAACAGACCGTCCAGGCAGCCCTTGATCTGGGGACTAACTACTTGTGGCCCGTCCACTGGGGTACTTTTAATTTAGCGCTTCATGACTGGTTTGACCCCATGCAACGGGTCACCGTTGCTGCTAAGGCTAACTCCGTTGAACTGCTCACACCCATATTTGGTAAAGTTGTCAGCTACCCCGATCAGCTCCTGACCAATCCGTGGT
>JABMOT010000294.1 GCA_013202385.1 Fidelibacterota bacterium | reverse complement strand
TTATCGTCCACTGGTTGTTGTTTCCATAAGTTTGGGTCGTCAGCCCATTTCCACAACCAATCATGCTGTTATTATGAACGGTCGTAAATGATCCTGTACCCGAGGTATAAACGCCTACGCCCAGTCCATCAAATGTGTTGCTTGAAAAGTTGGAGTTGCTCACAGCATTAAGATTTATGCCATATACACCGGCCAGGTTTACACCTGAATCATACAGGCCTGAAAAATCCCAACCACTGACATTAAAATATTGTGAGTTGGTTAACTGCATTATTTGGGCGGTATGTCCACCGAAAGTGTTCTGGTTGGGACCGGAAGCAGCACCCTGCCAGGTCATGACAAAGGGATTACCCGCTCCGGGGTTGGCATTTTGGATACTCAGGCCATAGGCGGAACCACTAAAATCATTTCCACTTATCTCCGCAGGAGTACCTTGATAATGCATGCCCCAACTATTTGGGGAGTTTGTCATGATGTTGTCGGTTATCGTCCACTGGTTGTTGTTTCCATAAGTTTGGGTCGTCAGCCCATTTCCACAACCAATCATGCTGTTATTATGAACCGTGGTATATGATCCTGTACCAGAGGTATAGATGCCAGCGCCAATGCCATCAAATGTATTATTTGAGAAGTTCGAGTTACTTACAGCGTTAAGATCAAGTCCGTGTTTGGTGGCGAGATTCTGGCTGGCTGAATACAGTGATGAAATATCCCAGCCGCTGATATCAAAATAATTTACGTTATTGAGCTGGATAAGCTGGTTGGCATGATCACCAAAAGTGTTTTTATTGGGTCCACTTGCCGCTCCCTGCCAGGTCATGACAAAAGGATTACCTGAACCCGGATTAGCTGCCTCAATATATAGCCCATGTGCTGATCCACTAAAATCATTACCATCGATTTCAGCAGGAGTACCACGATAGGCCATGGCCCAACTTGTATTACCGGTCATAATATTGTCAGTAATGGTCCAATTGACATTATTTGCCAAATATTGGCCGGCGAAACCCGATCCACCACCGATCATACTATTGTTGTGTACCGTGGTATTTGAGCCTGTTCCGGAAACATAAATACCAGCACCTAAGCCATCAAAGTTGTTGTTCGAAAAGTTAGAGTTACTTACAGCGTTAAGATCAAGTCCGTGTTTGGTGGCAAGATTAACACTACCATCCCATAGCGTTGTAAAATCCCATCCACTGACATTAAAATATTGTGTGTTGTTTAACTGCATGATCTGACCGGTGTGACCACCAAAGGTGTTTTGGTTGGGACCAGGAGCTGCACCCTGCCAGGTCATGACAAAGGGATTGCTGGCGCCAGGATTGGCAGCATCAATATATACTCCATAGGCTGATCCACTAAAATCATTGCCATCGATTTGGGCGGGAGTACCACGATAGTTCAAGGCCCAGCTGGTAGATCCAGTCATCACATTATTAGTAATGGTCCAATTGCTATTGTTTGCTGAATAGTGACCGCTTAGACCTGATCCGCTACCGCTCATGCTATTGTTGTGAATCAGATTGTTTGAGTTATTCCCAGAAGTATAGATCGCATATTGCCTGCCGTTCAGGGTATTGTTTTGAATCGTATTGTTGCTTGAGTTGCTGATCGAAATACTCGTTCCTTGAAGAGGAGCGGAACCTACAATCGTAACATTTTCAATCGTCACGCCACTAAAGTTATGAAGCTCAATGCCGTTATAACCTCCATTTACGGTGATAGTGAAACCAGCACCATCGATAGTGATGTTGTTGGCGCCAACCTTGATGGCAGGACCAGCATAAGCAGATGCATCCAGATCACCGGTTAGGGTTAGATCTGCAGTAATAATATCCCCAGGACTAACTTGCGCGAGCAGCGCTCCTGGAATAAGTGAAAGCATTAAAACCAGAATGAGTTGGATGCTTAAATTATTAGATTCCCGTGTTTTCATAATGTCCTCCCTCAAGGATTGATAGTTGAATTTCACTACATTATAATCACTCATTCGGGGAGAACACAGTGGTCGGCAATGGTTTGACGCATTTGTGACCCTTTTTGTCGCGTTTGTGATCTTTTTTTGATTGATTGTCCTGCCAAGCCTAAGGTCTTCGTTGATTTTTTAAAAATCCTCTGCCGGAAAACAGGTCAAGCTGTAGCGTTGATCTCTGTGGAACTGGAATTAAAAAAAGGGAGTGGGGTAACTGACGAGTGGCGTTCGGCTTTCAGCTTTTTAAGATGTCGTGGGGGGTTTTTCCAAACTGATTGTGGAAGAGCCGGGAGAAGTATTTTACATTTATAAACCCCACAGCATAGGCAACCTCTGCGACGGTTGCGAAGGAGCCCTCCAGCAAATAATTCCTGGCAGTTTCCAGTCTGGTCTGGCGAATCAAGCCTGCTGGACTTTGACCTGTAATATCTTTGATCTTGCGTTCGAGCTGGCGTTTACTCATGAAAACTTCTTTAGCCAATTCATCAACTGTGAGCTCGCTTTTATTCAAATGGGTTTCGATGACAGCTTTTAGTTTTGTAAAAAAGCGATCGTCTGTTTTTGAAAGATTCGATTCTGAGACCAGGCGCTGAAGTCCATTTTCCTTTAGTTTATTAACGAGTTGCTGCCTACTCCGAAAGAGACTCTCGATCCTCACCTTCAATTCATCCATTTTAAAGGGTTTTCCTACGTAATCGTTAGCCAATGCAGCATAGCCTCTTATTCGATCCTGGGGAGAGGTTTGTCCTGTAAGGAGAATAACGGGTACGTGGGACAGCACCAGATCCTCACGTACATCTTTCAATAGTTGAATGCCATCTTTGTTGGGCATATTCACGTCTGAGAGTATCAGATCAGGCAGCTCTTTCCGGGCTAACTCAAGACCCGACACGCCATCGTTTGCCAGTATAATTGTATAGTCTTTCTTAAGACCTTGCCTGATAAAGGCGCTAAGCTCATTGTCATCCTCAACAACCAGTATTTTCATTTGTGTTGGGTCAATCATTGCATGACCGCTATCAATAACTGCTGTAGGCGTTTGTTTCTGGGGGAGGTCTACTATTTCTTCAGGTGAAAGGTGGTCTGACCCCTTTGGGATTGTGAACTCAAAGCGCGTCTCTCCTTCAGAATCGCTTTCCACAGAAATGCTGCCTCCATGCAGTTCTACCAATTCTTTGACCAATGCCAGACCAATTCCGGCACCCCCCTGGTCGTCGCCTTTATAGGAATCTATTTGATACAGACGTTCGAAGATATTGCTCAAAGCGGAGGGGGGTATTACCCTGCCAAAATTACTCACCCGAATCACTGCAAAACTTCCTTGGCCGCCTTCATTGCTACGTTGATCATCATAAAGCTCAACTGTTATCCGGCTGTTCTTTTTGCTAAATTTTAAAGCATTACTTAAGAGGTTAAATAAAATCTGTTCAAATTTTCCCGTATCCACGAAGACCTCTATGGGTACCCCGCCATTGAGAAAAATGACTTCTTTGTTATTTGAGGCAGAGGCTGCCTTGAATTCTGCGCTTATACGCTTGAGGAGGGTTGTCAGGTCTTGCTTGCTTGCCTTAAGTTTAATTTTTCCGGAACTAAAGCGAGCCAGTTCAAAAAGTTGGTCACTCAGATAAGTGACTCTTTGCAGACCTCGTTGGGCATCCTCTAAGCTGGCTTTTCCCATGGGTGTCATGTTTTTTCCCACAGCTTGACTCAAGTTTTCAATGTGTCCAGCCAGCAAGGTCAAGGGGGTTCGTAATTCATGAGAAACATTGGAGATTAGTCTGGATTTCATCTCGTCAATTTCGTTTAACTTCTGAGTTTCCTGCCTTTTCTTCTTTAGCTCTACTCTGAGCATCATTTTTTTTATTTCGTTTTGTCTGATCAAATATAAAATAAGTACAATGAAGCCAAGCATCGCTGCCCTGGCCAAGCCAGAATTCCACGGGGCTGGTGTTTTCTTAATGGTTAAACTGCGTACTTTTCCGGCAAATTCCATGGAAGATTCAGCGGCTTGTATCCGTAACTCTTGGGTGCCAGCGGGCAGATCTGTATAGGTCGCAATGTGCTGACCCTTATCGGTGTAGATCCAATGATCATCTACGCCTGGTATCATATAGCGATATCTGGTTTTTGCTGGTGACAGAAAATTCATTCCAGAAAATTCAAAAGAAAGCAGTCTTTCTTTATATGAGAAACTCAAAGATTCCAATGCATTTAAATCCAGAGCAAGTAGTGGTGACCCGATCTCAACATTTTTGTTGGAAACCTTTAAGTGTGTCAAGGTGACTGACAGTCGGCGAGGGCGAGTTGTTACTTCTTCGGGTAAAAAGGTATTGATGCCTTTAATACCTCCGAAATACATTTTTCCAGACTTACTCTGAAAGTAAGCACCTGTATTAAATTCAAGGCTTTGCAGGCCATGCTCAACACCAAAATTTTTAACACTGAGATCCGTCTGGTCAAAAAGTGAAACACCCTGATTGGTACTCAACCATAATCGTCCTCTTTTATCTTCCAGAATTCCATACACAGTGTTATCTGAGAGCCCGTTATTTTCGTTATAATGATAAAAGATCTCGTTCTTCTGATCAAATTTATTGAATCCACCCCCGTTGGTCCCGATCCATAAAAACCCATCCCGATCAAAATGCAGAACTTTGATCCGGTCGTTACTTATAGAATTTCGGTTGGAAATGTTGTGAGTATAGTGAGCGACGAGTTTGTGATTCGGATCCAGCAAAAACATTCCTGCGGAACCCGTTCCTACATATAGATTTCCCTGATGATCTTCCGCAATGGCCATCACGTCTTCTGCTTCAAGAGCAAAAACACTTGATTGGCCCAGGTTTATCTTATCAGGTGTATGAGTATAATTGTGATCAGACCGCAGACGATATAACCCTGATGATGTGCCAATATAAAGAGAGCCATCATATGACATGAACAGTTCAAAGACATAATCTTCCTGTACGGTTTCATCCTGCATAATTTTCAGATGGACAAATTGTTCAGTGTCTTTCTTTTTGAAAAAGAGGCCGCCACCCTCAGTCCCAACCCAGAGCGTTCCAGATGAATCTTTCAGAAGCGAATACACGTTTCTGTTTGATAAGCTGCTGGATTTCTCGTCGAAGTGTTTGCTTGCCTTGGAAGTGTTTGAGAACCAGCTGAGCCCATTATAGCCCCCTACCCAGAGACCCTGTTCATCTGCAAGAATTGCACGGACACTGGGATTGTTTTTAGTGTTGGGGTCCCTTGGTTGAGTGGAATAATAACTGAAGGGCGCTTTTGTATCAAAGAACTGTATACCGTCGCCCCTGCTTGCAAGCCATAGCAAGCCCTTGCTGTCTAGGTAGATATCCAATATCCCCGAATCACGCAGACCATAAACATCGTCTGTAGCTGGGATAAAATTTATTAAATTTCCATTCTCATAGTTGTATAAGAACAGACCATTATTCGCGGTCCCCACCCATAACTCTTTATCCAGGCCCTTAGTTATCGATATTACTTCCAGGCCTAGCGGTGTTAAAGGTAGCGGCGCTCTAGAATAGGTCTCTGCTTCGGCATTATAATGGAAAAGACCTTCACGAGTGCCTAGCCAAACCCCGTGGCTTTCATCATTTAACAAGCGATATATTCGGCGGTCTGTTGCCCCTGTACCAAAGGGTTGGTGAATTATGACCGAATCAATGTACTTGAATAAACCATCATCCTCACTACCCAACCATATCTGCTGATTTGTGTGATGGTAAGACAACGAATTTGTTTGGTTTGATTTGATGCAATAGTCGCTGAATATGTACTTTCATCTAGAGCTATGCGATACAATCCATCCCAGGTGGCAACCCACAGTTGTGATAAGCTGTCAATACTTAAATCCCATATCTGTTGATTGTGGATTGATTTTTCAGTCGAATTTTTAAACGAAACACGACGGAATTTTTCTGTATCCATGTCCAATACATTGAGTCCACCAGCATCTGTTCCTATCCAAAGACGTTTGTTTTGGTCCTCGATGATGCAGCGGACAAAATTATCACTTATGCTGTTATAATCATCTGGATCGTATTTATAAACAACAAATTCGTGGCCATCAAATCGGTTTAATCCGTCCGTTGTGCCGAACCACATATATCCACGACTGTCCTCATATATGGTATTGACATGGGATTGCGATAAACCATCGTTCACGGTTATGCTCTGGAGCCTGATGCTTTGATTTTGTGAATAAAGCAGATTTGTACAAATTGACAGAGCAATCAGAATGACAGATAATTTAATTATTGAAATATTACGCATTTCTACAATCTGCTCTTTAACCAATATAATTGATTGCCTATCTTTACGCCCAGATACCATTGCCAATTTGAGTATAGTGATGCTATAATCTACGACAGAATGGTGGTCATCACATTTCTTATATTGGTGCAATGAATCAGCAGCTATTGATCAGATTTCGAAGATTTGAGTGATTCCTCAACAAATCCTTAATACATCGGTAGCTGGTTGTCATCGGTGAATCCCTCCACCAGTACCGTCACATTTTTTGCGATCCCGGTGTCGGGTGAAGTCCCGACAGGCTTGGCATGCTGGAGACCAACGAGGTCAAGGCCTTGCTTGACTGCAATATGATAATGATTACCTTCATTAACAGATCTATTACAGCGTACTAATCTGTCCGTAAGCAATATGAGGCTAAAGATGAGTTGTTGCCAGTGTCAGGGTATCGAATCAATGTTCGATAAAAGATCCGCTCAGAGGGATCTCGAAACATTCCGGAAAAAGGGTCCTTCGCGAACAACCAAAATACTAATCGCGGAACTGCTTAATCTAAATGTTCAGAATAATTCACTTCTGGACATTGGAGGGGGTGTTGGAGCCATTCATCATGAATTGCTAAATTGCGGAATCAAACAGGCGCAGGCTGTCGATGCCTCTAATGCATATCTCGCAGCGTCACGAGAAGAATCTATAAGCAGAGGAAATACTGATCGTATAAAATATTTTTATGGAGATTTCGTGGATCTCGCTGAGACACTCCCCGAAAGCGATATCGTCACGCTGGATAAGGTGATTTGCTGCTACGATAATATGATAGCTCTGGTCGGACTCTCCGCGGCGAAAGCTAGACACCTATATGGCGTTATCTACCCCCGTGATGACTGGTGGGTTAAGGCGCTGAAGCCACTTCTTAACCTGCTTCCCAAACTAAAACAGATACCTTACAGAGCGTTTGTTCATCCTGCCGAGGAAGTTGATTCACTTATTCGTAAACAAGGATTTGAAGTTCAATTTTTTCGAAAATTCGTTTTCTGGCAAGTCGTTATTTACTCGAAATGAGCATCCCTCGGCCTTCGATCACGTATTGGAGGCGAATAATCAATTTTTCTATAGATTTGTCGTCATGTAATCTGTCATTTTTGTGAACAGATGCAGACGTGTATTTCCGCCTTGAATACTATGATTTCTGTTCGGGTAGAAAAAAACGTCGACTGGCTTATTCAATTCAATGCACCTGTTAATAAAAAAGAGGGTATTCTGATAATGAACATTATCGTCTTGAGTACCGTGGATAATGAGTAGCTTGCCCTTGAGAAGGTCTGCGTAATTGTTCAGGTTGGCCCGTGCATAGCCTGCCTCGTTTTCATGGATCATTCCCATATGTCTTTCAGTCCAAATAGTGTCATAGGTTTTAAAGTCTGTTACAGGAGCTACTGCAACACCCACTTTAAAATAATCTGCTGCCCGAGTCATAAGACCGATGGTCAGATAAGCGCCTCCGCTCCATCCCCAAAACCCCAAACGATCCTTATCAACAAAGGGTAATGATTGCAAATATTTTGCGCCTTCTATTTGATCATGGATGGACCATTTGCTCAGATCACCCCAGGCCAGGTTTTCAAAAGCCTTTCCTCGCCCTCCTGTACCCCGGTTATCCAGACAAAAAATCAGATAACCCTGTTGACTCATATATTGATGCCACTTGTTTCGATAATCTCCCCACTGATTCACAACTTTCTGGGATCCTGGCCCGCCATAACCGTAGACCAGAACCGGATACTTTTTACTGGGATCAAAGTTGTGGGGCTTCATCAAATATGCGTTGAGTTCGACCCCATCATCTGTCATGACCTTTTTGAACTCCGGATATACAAAATCCTTCTCCTCCAAGGCTTCAATGCTACCTTCGTTTAACACACGAATGACCCTGCCATCACTCCCGCTGAGGACCGTTTTCGAAGGCGTCCTGATATCTGAATACGTATCAATAAAATACTGGTAATCAGGAGAAAATAGCGGTGAGTGCCAACCTGCCTGGGGAGATATTCTAGTTACAGTTGTTCCGTCAAGCTTAACACGATAAATATGTTGTTCCAGCGGCGATTCTTTCTTTCCATAAAAATAGAGCCAGCTTTCTTTTTCATCAACACCGACAATTTCAGTTATTTCCCAATCGCCACGGGTCACCTGTTGTATCAGGTTTCCTTGGTAATCATAGATATAGGCGTGCCGGTACCCACTGCTTTCTGATGAGAAAACAATCTCATCTTTATCATTCAGAAATGAGATGTCATGTTGAACATCTACATAACAAGGGTCATCGTCACTAATAATGATTCTTGAGCGGCCAGTTTTGGTGTTGGCCATGAGCATGTCAAGATGATTTTGGGACCGGTTCAGTCGAACCATGGCCAGTGTTGAAGAAGAATTTGTCCAGAATATTCTGGGGATATAAATATCCTCATCCTGGCCCAGATCAATCCATTGGGTCTTCTGCTTTTTCAGATCGATCACCCCGATCTTCACAATGGCATTCTGGCCGCCAACCTTGGGGTACTTCAGTTTGTGAATTTTGTTATAATAGGATGTCTCATCAATCAGGTTGAATTCCTGAACCATGGTTTGGTCAAAACGCCAGAAAGCAATACGCTTGCTGTCAGGTGACCAGCGCCAGGCATCTGCCAGGCCAAATTCTTCTTCATAGACCCAATCGAATTCACCATTTAGGATATTTGATGTGCCATCTTTTGTGAGTGCTGTGACAACCCCTGATGAAAGTTTCATGATATAGATATTATGATTCTGAACGTACCCGACCATGGAACCATCCGGTGAAAGTTTAACGTTCCGCAAGCGGTTTGAATTGTCGGCAAGCGCCGTAATCTGTTTTGTTTTTATATCCATCAAGTAATAAGGTGCCTGAGATGAGTGTCTCCAGATCGAAGAGCTGGGACCGGCAATCAAAAGATACTTTCCGTCATGTGTCCAATGGTAACTACTCATCTTGATGGGGATATTATTAAATTTCAGCTCACCACCAATCAACAACAGAGAATTCTCTCCAGATTGAACATCATGTCTGTAAATATTCAGATCTTCCATGTCTGTACTGTTTCCAGTATAGGTAAAGGCTTTGCTGTCTGGCATCCATTCAATATTTGCTAAAGCATGTTCATCAAAAGCTGTGGTCGCATATAATTCCTCAAGACTAAAGGGGATTTTGTCTTGTGCGATTAAAACTGAGATCCATGTTAGTACCAGAAATAATGTTTTGAGTTTCATCAGATATAAACTGCCTTTTTTGTGGGATGCGTTACCATAAATATTCAATTTCATCGTTCAGACCTATATACTCCCACCTTTGTAATGCGATGGGTACGTTTCCATTTTTCAGCATATAGTCATGATAATCTTTTAATTCAAATCCTTCACCGAGCAATACTTTTGCATCAGATATCAGTTTTAAAATCTGGATTTTTCCAATCTGATAGGTAATGGCCTGGCCTGGAGTCGCTGCAAAAAATGCTGCTTCACTGGAAGCAGATTCCACATCCATAGGAACGGTAGATGCCAGATATTCAGCTGCATCGCTGATCGAATAATTGCCCAAAGCTAAATTGACATCAATGGCCACCCTTAAGGCGCGTAAGCGCATAAATCGGTAGATGATTTCTCTGCTATGGGGTTTATTGTCAAACAAACCGAGTTGCAGCAGCATTTCCTCCACATAAAACCCGATGCCTTCATTTGCATTGGAATCGATATAATAGCGCCGAATGTTTCGTTCGTTTTTCCAGGATTGAATCAATTGAAAATAATGTCCTGGAACACCTTCATGGACAATCAAGGGACGCGGGTCACGCGCTGCTGTCCCATAAAAAAAGCCCAATTTTTCGGAGGGATCGGGGATATATCGAACTGAATTTTCCGTTAATCTTGTAGGAGATGTAAAATCATCCAATTCACCGAAAGCACTCAAAGCCTGTACATAGCCTGGCATTGCTTTTAACGAGTAATGTCTTGTCCACTCAGGTACCGTCATCACATTTTTCTGTTCCAGGAAATCTCTGATCGCCTGTTCATCTAACCTGGCCTGGTTAATTTCTGCTTCAATGGTGTTAAATTTTGCAGATTCAGGAAGATCTTTATTTCGTTCAATTTCCAGGGTTTCAAACGTGACCGAGCGCTCCCACTCCTGATTTGCCATCTTCAGTAATTCATCAGGTGAGTACGGTACCAGAGCAACATATTTTAGAAAATATTCATAATCAGATTTCCCCACAGCAACTGTTTTATTCATGGAGGACAGGTCTTTCTCCAGCCATTTGATATAGTCTTCGAGGGCAGATGATGCTTTATCTGCCGAACGTTGCAATTGTGATCTGAAATAGTGTGGGTAAGTTGATTCTAGATCCTGAACCATGAGGTTCATTTTTTCTCGAATACCGTTCAACTGCTCCACGGCAATCATGGCAAAGGGCTGCACTGGATTGTCCAAATTTCTTTTGGCATTTTTCAGAGTGTTTGGAATCGAATTCAGCCGAAGCAGTAATTCATCCGCCCGTTTTGCGGTGAAAGGCGAGGAAAGCGCCAGGAGGTCAAAAACATAGCCCACTGTTTGATTGATGTAAAACTCAGGATGACGACCAGGCAGGTCCAACACATTCAATTCCCAGTTTACCCGCTCAATAGCGGAACGTAAAAGCAAATAGTCTATGCTGTCAGCCCGGGTCCATCCAGTTTGGGGAATTGATTCGAGTGTAGTTTTAAATTCTATAAATTTCGCTTTTGAATTGGATACTGCTTTGGGAGAAAGATCGGGGATCCAATTAGAGTCCCTTTCAATTCTGGGAATATCATCGGATGTGATGGGCTGGGTAACTTTTCTCCATTCAAAAAATTTGAGTGCAAGCGCATTAAGCTTAGAATTCTGTTGGCCAAAAAGCAGTGTGACTGAAATAAGAATTAGAATTGTTTTTTTCATTAAATAACTTTCAAACCTGATTGTTGAATCCAGTACCTAATTGTGGTCCTCGATTTGGCCCGTGGATACCGGGTCATAAGCTTTTGCCTCGCTGAACTTATTCCAAACCGAGGCGATTGATCAACGCTTCGATTTTGGGCTCACGTCCTCTGAATTTTACATATTGAGCCAGCATGTCGTTGCCTCCCTGAGAAAGTACATTCTGCCGAAATGATTCTGCCAAATCTCTGTTAAAAAGATCTGTTTCCTTGAAGGCCTGGAATGCGTCAGCATCCAGCACTGCAGCCCAGATGTAACTGTAATACCCGGAAGAATATCCCGGACCCCCAAAAATATGTCCAAAATTGGGACTCTGATAGCGCGGTGCAATCTCCGCTATCAATCCAATCTTATCCATGGAGCGCTTTTCGAATTCATTGGCATCCTGCTCGGATTCAACAGTGAGCATATGCCAGTCCAGATCAAGAAAAGAAGCTGCCAGATACTCGACCTGTCTAAAACCCTGATTGAACTGCTGAGCCTTTACAATCTTATCGATCAACTCCTGAGGAATGGATTCCCCAGTGATGTAATGTTTTGCATAAGTTTTCAAGACGGAAGGATCAGTGGCCCAGTTCTCCATTATCTGGGAAGGCAACTCGACAAAGTCCCGGGGAACTCTCCGTGAGCCACTATAGGTTGTATTCTCAAACAAACTATTCAAAGCATGACCTAATTCATGGAACAGTGTTGTCACCTGGCCCAGGGTCATCAGGGATGGTTCATCTCCGATCGGCATTGCAAAATTGCCAACGTTGTAAACCAGGGGTGTAATAAAATTACCGTCTATGTTTGACTGATCTCTGAAGGAGCTGGACCAGGCACCTCTGCCCTTTCCATCCCGCGGGAAATAGTCGCTATAGAAAATACCCAGGTGAGTGCCATCAGCTTCCAGAACTTCAAAGACGTCAACGTCTGGGTGATAAACTTGAATATCATCTCTTTTGATGAATTGAATTCCATATAGTTTTTGAGCGACCTCAAAAGCCCCTGCTCTGGCAGATTCCATCTGGAAGTAAGGGCGCAAGAGGGCATCAAACAGATCATGTTTTTCTTTTTTAACTTTGGCTGAATAGTACCACCAATCCCAACCCTGAATCTTGAAGGAGTGACCTTCACTTTCGGCCATACGCTGCATGTCTGCAAGCTCGATTCGAGATCTTTTTAACGCCGGTTCCCACAAATCCTCTAGAAAACGATAAACGGTCTCGGGGGTTTTCGCCATATTCCTTTCCAAGGTATATTCAGCATGGTTTTGGTAACCCAATAATTTTGCTTTGGTCACTCTTAGGGAAGCGATTCTTGAGATGATTTTCTTATTGTCATAATCGTCATTATTATTGCAGCGATTGATATAAGCTTTATAGAGAGTCTCCCGCAGGTCCCGTTTCTCCGAATTCACCAGAAAAGGGGTAAAACTTGGTCGTTGTAGTGAAAACGCCCACTTGCCTTCCAGCCCTCTCGCACTTGCCAATTCAGCAGCAGCTTGAACAACCTCAGCAGGCAATCCGACCAAATCGGCTCTGTTCTCGATGAGCAGACCAATGGCATTGGATTGCTGCAAATGATTCCGATCAAACATGACGTAGAGATCACTTAGCTCCTGGTTAATGTGTCTTAATTTTTCCTTGTCTCCATCATCCAGCTTGGCTCCGCGTCTCACAAAGCGCAGATAATAATTGTCCAAGAGAGTGGTTTCTTCGGGACTCAAATTGAGGTTTGTTTTCTCCTGGTAGAGCCAGTTTATTTTTGAGAATAGTTTTTGATCGAGGTGGATATCATCAAAATGTTTGGCTTTGAGCGGTTCGATCTCTGCCGATATGCTTTGCAATTCAGCATTTGTATTCGCCCCGTTGAGACAACCAAAGACGCTGCTCACTCTATCCAGGAGCTCGCTGCTTTTTTCAAGTGCCTCGATGGTGTTTTTGAAAGTCGGGGATGCTTCATTATTTGCGATTACCTTTACCTCAGCTTTGGTGACCTCCATAGCTTTATGGAAAGCTGGTACAAAATGTTCATTCTTGATGAGATCAAAGGGAGGGGTCTGAAAAGGCGTATCCCATTTCTGCAAGAGCGGATTTTCTATTTTCATATCACAACTAATAGTCAGCATTGTTATAATAAGCAGGATTGACCATTTTTTCATTCACTCTTTCCTTTCGCATACGGCCCCCAAATCGATAGTATGCACAATTGGAGCCAAGATCAGTTGCCAGAGATGGTAATCATGAACATTTCAACACAGACCCAAAGATAAGTGATATTATTACATCTCCTCATAAAAGATATTCCCTAGCGGGAGGATTCGGTTTGCAGGAGCTACAATGAGAACATGATGCATTCGACCCAGGACTACTAAATACCATAAGGCGGCCAAGTTCGGGCTACCAACCCTGCCACAGCCAAAGGACTGCAGAGCGAGCCTTAGTTAGGGGTGAATGTCTGGGATGGCCATATAAAAGAAATAACGCTCCCCCTGCCACCAGTCGGCGCTTTCCAGCTACGACCTGGCACGTAATGATCAATCTGTGTTCTTAGAGAAATGAGATCGTCAAGGTCCGCCTTCGGACGTAGTGTGGCGGAGGTGTGACCAGGAAATGTCCAGCAAACAAACCCGCCTTTCTGAACTCAAGCAATGAAATCTGTAGAGATTCTATCTGTCTTGTGTTTCCAACATGTAAGTTTTCGCATATCCCGTGTCACATGCATGGTGGTTAGTAGCATAATCTGGGTCTAGCAACTTTGTCACAAGAAAATTCACTACTGATCCATAAGGGTCGTAGGTCTCCGGTTCGTTTCTGATCACCAAAACCGCCTCAACCCCAACCTCATCAAGTGCTTTTTTCATTTTGATTCCAAACATGGGGTGATGGATTCCGTCCCGAGGAGGGGCATCGGAGGCTAAGGGGTTGTTCCGCTGGTTGTACACCATGTATATGGGAGGATCAAGAGAGCTCACATGGTTGATGGCTGACATCTCTTCTATTAGGTTTCGGACGGGTTTAGTACAGAGTTCATCAAAATCGGTGCAGGCATACATCAAGGGTAGATTCGGATGCAAGTGTGTGTTTCCCCCAGGGAACCATTTCAGAATCCAGAGAGGGTCCAATGAAGACTGTCCACCAGACGATCCGATGGCTTGGAGGCGAGTAGATGACCGTTTCACAGAATCATGACTTTCTGGATCTGCCAGATCTGGGTGCATTCCGAGCCACATACAGATGCACGCCCCTGCAGAAGCCCCGAATGCCCCAATCCTCGTAGGATCGATACGCCATTCACAACCCTTGTCACGCAGGAATTGGATAGCTCGGCCAGCGTCAAGCATAGGCGCTGGCATTGGATCGGTAGAAATAAACCGATAATTTATTGCCGCCACAGATATGCCTGCAGCTAGCAGTTTTATCCTAATAGATGGGCTGAGATCCCGTTTGTCACCCGCGACAAATCCTCCACCATGGATAAAGACAGCTACAGGCGATAGGTTAGCTGTGTCGGCAAGCCAAAAATCCAAAATGTTCTGGCTGTGTTGTCCATATGAAACGTCGACTTCATTGCCATCCCTAAGAAGAGGATCCAAGGGCTGTAGAGCAGGATTCACATCCCACAAATCTATGGCGCTCTGTTTGTATGACCCCTGAGAATCATTGGTCTCAGTGTGGGAAAGGAGGAGGTGATCCCAGGGTCGTTGAACAGAATTTGAATACTCTGGTTCAGTGCACGCTGCCAGAGCTGAGATTGTTAGAGTAATCTGAATAAAACGAATGATAATAATTTTGGAGTTCTTTGGGACTGAAGTCTGGGAAGCCACAGGTATTTTAGATTTTAGGTTATAATGATCCGTAGGAGATGTACAAAAAATTGTGGTTACCTCGCAGTGATGAACTTCTAGATGAATCGTTGTAAAAGAGCAATTCTTATTTAATCGTACTTGCTTTCAATTGTGTTTGGCCATTCAAGCCCCCGCTCCCTAATTCAATGTCGCCAAATGTAACTTAAAACCATTAATTGCTTCATAGGTTATTTCATTTATCAATAGATTTATCATATATAACATGATAATTTACATCATGTTATAGCTGTTGTATTTTGTGAGTGTTATTGTGATTCTTTTTAGTCCACATCCATTGGTGTCAATACCAAATAGCTTCCTTCGATTCAATTCAGGATTTGAGGAGAGCGAATAATTGAGCGACACATCAGACGTTTCTACAAATGGCATTTCTCAAATTGTTGAATGCTTCCACTCCATGGAGTTCACAATATTTCTCAGTCAGGTTTGGCCTGCCGCCCCGGGCAGATAAGCCTCGGTTTTGATCTACCGAATGCAATTGAGAAGACTACCCTCCTGTTAATCATTATTGCCGAAAGAATCAAAATTGCTCACCTGGACGGAAACTACGATGCATCACAGAAAATCCTTCCGAACCTTAGAGATGGAGTCGAGGTGTTGGATGGGGAATGGTGCGGTTTACGCTTAATCGATTCTGAGAACCCCGGCATTTGATGCGCTTTATTTTGCGTTGCAACATCCTGCCTTGCACCCCCATGGCTGGTCTTTTAATACCGAACTCTTACTGACTAAGGTTTTCTACCCAACAAGGCTTTTCTGATATCACCATTGAGCAAGCATCTGGTGTCCCGAAATGACCCAATTACAGGGAATGGATAAAATGCCCTAGATTGGGTACCAAATAAATCCCATCGTAACTTATTGAATTACATGGACTTTAGTTTGTCATTTGGGCAGGACTCAACCCTGTGACCTACGGATTGGGAATCTAACGTCTTTTATACTCTATACGGGTTTTCAGGGTGTGGTCACCAAGCAGCATCCATTTTGAATACGCTTTGATTGCGGTGGACTTTACATCTATTTCTATCGGGCATTCTGGTGTTAATGGTTACTCATTCGATTACTGGCAACCTCAATACTGCTGAAGCCTTAAAATTTACGCTTATTGCGTATTACGGGAGTTGGATAGAATTACATGTATAAAAAGTCACTGTGTTTGAACTCCTGGGCTTTTAAATTAAATGAAATTCAGTGCGCCATTAGGGTGTATCAGGCTTGTGCTTAGAAACCTGAATAAGAGGGAGTGGTAAGACAAGACTTCCGCCCAAACTTGAAATCGTTGATTCAGACTCAAATGGGTATTTTACAAAATAATGGTCATACTGAGCGAGCAATAGCGGTCCGCCCCAAATTTTTAGATGATTATAAGGTGAGGCAATGCCATCCGCTCTATTGGTTATTTTTGCCCTGCCTAGACCTACTCCAACAATGCCCGTAAATAATTGGAGATCGATAAACTTAATTTTTTGAAGGGTAGATCTTTTAAACCCAAATGTCACGGCAGGGATCGGGAAGGTTGGGTTACCCAGAACGACAAAGCCATCACCGCTCGGTGCCAATTTTACTAGGCCGATACTTGCTTGAGCCCCCATAGTAAGACCTTGATTAAAAGTATAAACCATGGACACACCAGGGCTCATGTAAACAAAGGAACCTCCATCACTAATTTTAGAAATTAGTCCCATGGGAAGAGACATTAAAATTAGAATTGCAACTCGCTTATATTTTTGCACTGAGGACTCCATTTATTCGATTGGTTTGGCAGTATTCTGCTGATTCCCAAAAATTACCATGAGGGGTAAAAGTTTTTTCCATTTCCCATTCCATTAATCATTTACGAACATCCTGGATTGCTGATAATTTTGTGGTTTACCAAGATTGGCGTAGATATAACCTATATTGTCATGTTCGCTATTTTTATTCTCACCAATGGAATTTATTTTAGCCCTCAAAAGGGCTGGATGTTTTGTGTTGAGCTTGCCTGTCCTGAGGTGTCACGCTAAGCTTGTCGAAGTGTTATCGCAGGGTTGAGTCGCTTTTCTATTTCAAATGCACCAATTTTAACACCTGCGAAACCCACCTGCTTGCAGCAAAAACACCCAAGCCCCTACTGGTCATTGGTTCGGTGGGATAGTACTCAGAACTTGCCTACCCATGTGCGAATTCCTTGCATTATCATTTCGATTGACACTGTTCCGACGTAAAGCGCCGTGATGCGGCCTGCTATTTCGATATATTTTTGAATTAATCGTTCATGTCGGGTTCGCGCAATGTCATGGAGATATTTGAGTAGCAGTATAATGACGATAGAGATGGCCATGGCAGAAAATATGCTGATACCTGCCATCATGGGATCAAGCTTTTTTCCAATAAGAATACTCACGCTAATAGTGCCTGGGCCTATTAAAACCGGCATAGCGATAGCACCTGCCAGATGCTCTGATTCCCCTCTTAAAATTTCAATGGCCTGGGGGCCACGAAAAACAAACTGGAGACCGATGAGCAGAAAAATGATGCCTCCAAAAATCTGAAAGGAAGCAAATTCCACTTGTAGAATTTCTGAAAAAAGAGCGTCGCCGAGGATGGCAAAAAAAAAGAAAACAACGCTTGAAATTATACCGGCACGCAACAACACATGCCGGAACGTCCTACTTTCCTTCTTTCGCATTACATCAATAAGGTAGACGACAACCAAGAATGGATTGAGGAGCATTAACAATAAGGCTGATGAGCTGATAATGTCTTTCATTTATTTACACCTGCCAGATTTGAGTAAGGATTCTGGCGACTTGTCAGTGCGCCAAGATTATCTTCGTTTTTCATATTTTCACCTTTTGTAAAATATTATCTCGTTCTTGGTTGCTTTCCTCGCAGGAATGATTCGAAGGGTTGAAAGTTCCTGTATGATCGGATTGTTTATTCTCATGATTGATAGTCCTCACATCCGCAATGTCTACCTCAAACTTGAAAGTCACTCGGCAATTCCTACTCACGGATATTGACCGGATTCCGCTTCTTTCTCCCCTTAAGGACTTAGGCTAATTCTGGCAAATCCATATCATCAATAATCCTCGCTATCTCCAGCGCGGTGATTTGTTGTGACTCATATTCACTCATGTAAAGATCGATGCGATGTTACCCCTGAAGTGGATCCTTTGGCGCACTGTTTTTTCTTTTATCAGCAGCATTGGTTTTAGCTCAGCCCAAGCAGGAAATTCTTCACACATTCTCCTAAAACATCAATGTTGTAGCCACCTTCCTGGCATACTAGGGTGGG
>JABMOT010000293.1 GCA_013202385.1 Fidelibacterota bacterium | reverse complement strand
CAATAACAAAATTGCAGCGATTGATATTCTGCAAAAGCAGGGGAACACATTCAATATTATAGAGGTAAAGTCCAAGGGGTATGATAGTGAAGCACAATCACTAAAAGGGTGGGAAGAACATTTAGATGATATTGCGTTTCAAAAACTGGTGTTATCTGAGCTTTTTCCCGAAGCCACCATCAATACATTTCTTTTTGTTCCTGATAAAGCTGCACGAACGTCAATTGAGGGCTTGAACTCTTTGTTTGAGCTAAAGGAATTTGAAAGCCACAATGGCTTCAAGTTTTTCGATATACAGTTTACCGGAGATCCTGAACAAATCCGCAAAGACGGACTAATGACTTTAGTGGATGTTTCGGAGTATGTAAACGGAATAGAGCGTAGGATAAAGCATAATACCGAACTGTTTATCAATAGCCTCTTAGAAGAAAAGAAAATAATCTCTCCACTTGATAAGAATTGTTTTAAATGCGAATACAGCGTTGAGCGTGAATCGGATTGCTCCGGTTACAAAGAATGTTGGGCAAAGATTAAGGAAACAGAACCTCATATTAAAAGCTTGTACCACGTTGGAACGATTGGAGGCAACAAAGAACCGATTGTTAATTCGCTGATTGCCGACCGAAAAGTTTCGTTATTTGACATGCCTCTCGATGAATTAAAAGGGAAGCGTGGCGAACGACAATTAATTCAAATTGAAAACACCCGGACCAATACCGAATGGGCCTCAACTGAACTAAAAGCTGAAATTGATTCGTGGGAATATCCTTTACATTTTATTGATTTTGAAACCTGTACCACCGCTTTGCCATTTCATCGAAATATGCGACCGTATGAAATGAGTGCTTTCCAATGGAGCTGCCACACCATTAAAAGTCCAGGAGCAGAACCTATTCATACCGAATGGTTGAATTTGGATCCGGCATTTCCAAGTTTTTCTTTTGCAGAAAGCTTGATGCAACAAATCGGTTATTCCGGAACGGTATTAATGTGGAGTCCACATGAGAATACCACTTTGCGAAACATCTACTACCAAATGGAGGAATACAACCATACAAATCCTGCATTGGCAAAATGGCTGGAATACATCGTGAAGTTTGATGCAAAGGGAACAGGCACGATGGTGGATATGAATAAAATGGCGTTGGATTTTTATTTCCATCCAGTGATGCAGGGCAGAACATCTATTAAAGTCACTTTGCCAGCTGTTCTTGCTGCAAACAAATCAAAACGGACTATAAACTGGCTAGATAATTTTGAAGCCGAATTGAGCATCTTATCAAAAGATGAAAACGGAGTGATAGAGAACCCTTACAAGAATTTACCCCCTGTTGAGCTATTGGAATCTGCAGAAGCAGTAAACGAAGGCACAGGAGCTATGAGGGCTTATGAGGATATGCTTTTTGGTTTGAATAAAAACAAGGAAGACATTAAACAAGCCTATGCTCAGGCATTACTCCGCTATTGCAAGCTCGACACTTTGGCAATGGTGATTATTTGGGAGCATTGGGGAGGGTTAGCTATTCCCAGATAATTTTTTCCAAATTCTTTGATATTCCCTTCCAGTTAGTTGAGAATTTGAGCTTTTAAACGTGTTCCAAGTATCAACTGGCAAAGAATTTATCCAATCATTAACTTCGGATGAACTCTTATTAAATATTTCACCCTGATGAGACGAAGAGTATAATTCACCAATCCTTTTAGCAATACTCCTTGGAATGCTGTTTTTTCTCATTAAAACTGCCTCATCTGTATTCACTCCATAGTGTAATAATGCTGGTAAATTAGACATCTTTTTCTTCTCGGTATCAGAGAGGCGTTCCCAATCAACACCGCTGTTTGGCATTTTTTGTATTGCAGCCAAACCCCAAGTAGCAGCGTTTGCCATATATGAGTACATAACCTTAGAACACTTTTCAACTCTTTTTCTGTCGTCTGATTCAGAACCAAAATACTTGGTTGCAATAAAGTTTATTGATTTGCCATTTACCCAATCTATAATGATTCTTGAAATTGAAGATCGGTCGAATTGTTGATCGGATGGATTCAATTTTTGACCTAATCCCTTTATTATCAAGCGATTTGAATGGCAAAAAAAAAGGGACAAACTCGAAAAATTTGAGTTTGTCCCGTTTAGTACCCCGGGCGGGACTTGAACCTGCCTGCCGGCAGGCAGGCCCGCACTCCGTATACATGCTTTTTTTGTATGATCTTACCAGCAGGTCTATTTGCTGTGGACAAGCCCACAATTGTCGAGTAACGTTCGCTAAGGTTTTGAGTCTCTGAGCATTTTAAGATGCTCTTTGCCGCTGCCAGATTTCCAAAACTTCTCTCGTTTACGAGCAGAAATTCGATCTGCACAAACCTCAGAATAAAGCAGTGTAAAAGGGGCATATGGCTTCGTTGTTTTTTCGAATCCTCGATTGTGTCTGGAAAGCCTAGCCTCCATGTTAGAGGTCATGCCGACATAAATGTATGAGCGTGCAATGCTCGAAATAGCATATACGATATGCATTGATTGTTTGGTTTAATTAGCGCATTGATCGAGACTTGAAACTGCCGACCTTAATTTCAGTTTTAGTCAGAGTTAGAGTGTGAGAAGATTCATACTCAATTCTCACACTCAAACTCATTACTGATACAGTACACAGAACGGTTCAAATATCGAACTTTTTAATGAAAGATTCTAATCTTATTATTCAGCACTCAAAGCTTGTGGGAGTAGCTCTGTAACTAATGAAGTGGATTGGATAGATTCTGTTTTTCTAGCGATAAACGAATCTACTTCCATTTCAGCAAACTCGTAAAACAACTGTCTTATTTCAGTTACTTCTTGATTTGTGAATTATTTTCCTGATTGTTCTAACAGATTTTTGCAATGTATAAGGCTCAGCATAACGTAAATGATTTTACGTCAAATTAACTCAATTTATCTTTGTCTGCTAAATCTTCACCCTGCGATGTTTTGGAATGATTTATTTGGATGTCTGCAAATAGGTATAGCTTCTCCCTAATTTCTTGAATCTGCTGATCGGTATTTTTCTGGCAGTTTTCTACAATGTTCGATACTTGGCATTCCTTTTGTTTTTTATGAAAAATAGAATGTTAGCTATACTTATATCAATATCAGATTAATTCAAATAAGTCAGTACGGCCTGTTTTAATTCAGTATCTCCAAGTCCATCAGAAAGTTCCTTGTATCGCATTAAGATGAACGGCTTACAAATACCGTCTTTTGCATATTTGATCCCAACCATTTTTACACCATCCTTTTCATGGATTGACACTTTTAGAATTTCAATCATATTTTTTCAATTAGTAAACTTCTGGCAATCCTCCTGAGAGCATTACTTTAATAGTACCCACAGCACCATGAGGTTTTGTGGTAAGTGCTTTTGCAAAGGTCCCAGGTAACCCATAAGAATATGCGTAGCCTCTTCCTTTTACATCGCCTGTGTAAATATTATCTCCAATGTTTGCAGCGTACACAGTTATTTTTACATCAATGATACCTGCATATTGGATAGTAACCCGTTGGTTATTTGCTCCACCAACTTTCACCACTCCGATTACATCTTCGTTGTAATATAAATTAGTTGT
>JABMOT010000292.1 GCA_013202385.1 Fidelibacterota bacterium | reverse complement strand
CATATTGTACAAAAAAGTCAAGATTAAACGAAAAAGGATTTACGCGCTACAAATTCATCACGATAAAACAGGACTTTGGTTCATTTTGAATGGCAAAAACGGAGCACATGGGAGCGCGATTATGGTTTCAAATCCCCTGCAAGCGATTATGTTTGTCACACTAAATCGGAGTAAAATTACAAATGATCAACAAAGCCTATCAAGGTAAGAAACCAAAAATTCATGCCACAGCCTGGGTTGCAGAAAATGCGGTCATCATTGGGGATGTCGAAATTGGAGCCGGGACCAGCATATGGTATAATGTTGTCATAAGAGGTGATCTCAATCGTATTAAGATTGGGGAGAATGTCAATATTCAGGATGGAGCAATAGTGCATGTCGAATCTGATGATGGACCCTGTCTGATTGGGGATCGTGTGACTATTGGACACCAGGCAATTGTTCATGGCTGCAGTGTCGGCGATGATGCACTTATTGGGATGGGAGCCACGATTTTAAGCTGGTCGATTATCGGTGCAGGAGCACTTGTTGCTGCTGGGGCCTTGATCAAAGAACATGAGATGATTCCAGACCGTACGCTCTGGGCAGGCGTCCCTGCAAAACAAAGAAGCCTGATCGGAGACGAAATGTTCCAGCGGATGCAGGAAGGCTGGCAGCACTACGTCCAGCTTGGAAAAAATTACCGGAGTGATGATGATACCCTATCAAATCATTGAAAAAAAATCACTGGGATTGACCCTCAGTGAATCTGAAATCAGAACCTTTATTATGGGGTATTCCAGTGGCACAATACCTGACTATCAAATGTCAGCCCTGTTGATGGCCATATTCATAAACGGAATGACGGTTGAGGAAACGCTGGATTTAACCAGAGTTATGTTGGAATCGGGCAATCGGATGGATTTTTCAGCTGCCCCTGGTTTTGTAGCAGATAAACACAGTACGGGGGGGGTGGGAGATAAGGTCTCCATTTTGCTGGCTCCCATTCTGGCAGTTTTAGGGATTCATGTTCCCATGATTTCAGGTCGTGGTTTGGGCCATAGTGGTGGCACCCTCGATAAATTGGAATCCATACCTGGTTTCAATGTAAATCTTGAGTTAAAAGAATGGGAAGACCTGGTCGTTCATGAGGGACTTGGATTGATTGGTCAGACTGGAACCATATGTCCAGCTGATAAGAAAATTTACGCTTTGAGAGATGTGACAGCTACGGTGAGATCCATCCCACTCATTTCAGCCAGTATCATGAGCAAAAAAATAGCAGAAGGAATACGGGGACTTGTCCTGGATGTTAAAACAGGCAATGGTGCATTCATGCAGACCTTAGCAGACTCTCGTAAACTTGCGAATAGCCTGGTTTCTATTGGAAAGGGCTACGGGATTAGAACGACAGCACTAATTACAGATATGAGCCAACCTCTAGGATTTGCTATCGGAAACTGGTTTGAGATGGAAGAATCGGTAAAGGGATTACAAGGACAGGGTCCTGAAGATCTGATGGCCGTGACCTATGCCCTCGGTGCGGAAATATTGAAGATGGCTCATCCTGAACTCTCCCAGGAAGGAGCTGTTGCAATGCAGAAAAAGACAGTCGCTGATGGGTCTGCTTTCGAAAAATTGAAGCGGATCACAGAACTGCAGGGGGGCGATTCCAGGGTCCTGGATGATTTAGACAAGTATTCAAAAGCCAAATTTCAAAAAACCATTAAGAGTTCAAAATCAGGTTACTTGGCCGGAATAGATACCATGGCGCTGGGTTTTGCAGGTATACAGCTGGGTGCAGGTCGAAAAATGATTAGTGACAAAATTGACTTTTCCAGCGGTATATATATGCATTGTAAACTTGGGGATAAAATTGAGATTGCTGACGATTTGCTTACCCTTTATTGTGAGGATGAGACTAAGCTTAGTGCGGTTGCTGATCAAATATCTGCAGGCTTCTCTTTCACCGAAACGACTCCAGAGCTTCCGCCGCTTATTGTTGAACGCATCGTTTGATCCTGTAAAGATTCAATCTCCAGTTCAGCCAACTTCTTAATAATTTCACCATTTTACAGTTTGAACAGGCGTGTTCATCAATTATATGTTGCATGCTGATGAAAATGATTTTGAAAGGATAATTGACCCGAAATGCTTGTCACGAATAATGTAAGTCTAACTTTTGGAGGGCAGAAGCTCTTCGAAGACGTAAATATAAAATTCGCCCCTGGAAATTGTTATGGTCTCATAGGTGCAAACGGATCTGGTAAATCGACGTTCCTAAAGCTGCTCTCTGGTGATATTGAGATGCAAAAGGGCAGCATCAGCAAGGGACCTGGAGAACGGATGTCGGTATTGAGGCAGGATCAATTTGCTTATGATGAATACACCGTGCTTGAAACCGTCCTTAAGGGAAACGAAGCACTTTTTAAGATTATGCAGGAAAAAGAGGCGATTTATATGAAAGCCGATTTTTCTGATGCTGATGGGATGAAAGCCGCTGAGCTTGAAGGTGAATTCGCAGAAATGAATGGTTGGGAAGCAGAACCGGAAGCACAAATTCTTCTCGCTGGGCTTGGTCTCGATACTTCTTATTCTGATCGAAAGATGAAAGAATTGCGTGGTTCTGAGAAAATAAAAGTCCTCTTGGCACAGGCCATTTTTGGCAATCCTGATATCCTGCTTCTGGATGAACCGACAAACAATTTGGACATCAAGGCGAAGGACTGGTTAGAGCAATTTCTGCTTAATTTTACAAATACTGTCATCGTTGTTTCCCACGACAGGCACTTTCTAAATAAAGTTTGTACCTGGACTGCTGACATTGATTTCGGTAAAATCACCATCTATGCTGGTAATTACGACTTTTGGCGTCAATCGAGTGAACTGGCCCAGAATCTGAGAAATAATCAGAATAAGAAAGCAGAGGAGAAGGCAAAAGAACTAAAAGCCTTTATCGCCAGATTTTCTGCAAATGCTTCCAAATCGAAACAAGCCACATCCCGACAGAAGCAATTAGAAAAATTGGAGCTGGGGGATATGCCTACTTCAACCCGCAAATACCCATACATCCATTTTGAACCAGGTCGTGAGGCAGGTAAGGATGTTTTAACCGTAGAAGGGCTGACAAAATCCATTGGCAAAAAAAAGATCCTGGATAACGTGACCTTTACCATCCAGCGAAATGAGAAGGTAATTTTCCTCGCAGATAATGAACTCGCAACAACCACACTTTTTAACATTTTGACTGGTGAAACAGAAGCAGATTCAGGAACAGCAAGCTGGGGGGTAACCACCAGTCAGTCCTATTTTCCCAAGGATAATTCAAAATATTTTGATGCTGGGAAGTACAACTTGATCGATTGGTTACGCATGTATTCAGAAGATCAACATGAACCCTATATAAGAGGCTTGTTAGGCCAAATGTTGTTCTCAGGTGAGGATGCTTTCAAGAAGACAAATGTGCTTTCTGGAGGCGAACGAGTCAGATGTATGTTTGCCAGAATGATGGTTTCCAGTTCAAATGTTCTCATCCTTGATGGACCGACAAACCACCTTGATCTCGAGAGTATTACCGCAATCAATGAAGGCCTCATCCGTTTTAAGGGAATTGTGCTTTTCACCTCGCATGATCATGAATTTAATCAAACTGTAGCGAACCGGATAATCGATCTGGATGCAAAAGTTATTAATGTTAATACAAACAGTTATGATGAATATTTAGGACTTAACTGACCTGGATTAGCCCGCTTAATCTCTGGATTATATGCCTAAACCACCAAAGTGTTTAGGCCCTAACATGAACAAACGGGGAACCAAATCCGCATGCATATGACTTGCGACAATCTCAGCCGCGAAAATCATATGGTCCCCAGTTTTCAAGGTTCCTGTCAAACGACATTCATAGTTTACTGAAGCCTCGGCGAGCAAAACGCCATCAATGACTGTGGCAGGCTGAGTCAACGTTCCTAGTTCTTTCAACTTGTCCATATCCCGGCCAGAATTTGATCCAAAGAACTCAACCTCTGCAGACATTGATTCCGATGGGATGCTGATCACAAATTCTTCCTGATTCTGCATCAATTCATAGGTATAGCGTTCAAATCCGATCGAAACAACGAGCATTCGGGGTTCAATAGAAGTAAAGGTAACCCAGGAGGCTGACATGGGATTGTAGCGAGATCCCTTGTCTTTGACAATAACGATACTCACGGGCTCAGGGTATTGGACGGCACGTGTTTCGCGATAAGATTTGAGTATTTGCATGGACACAGTTTAAGAATTCCGGCACCCGTTTTCATTGACAAAACGCCAGAACACGAAAATTAGTTTTTCCAAAGGAAGCCTGTTCGACCGCGTCATGTTGGAGAAAGATTTGGAGGGCTATGGACCTGCAAAAATTATGACCAAAAGTGTGATATATAGTTAATTACTACAAAATCAGTATTTTTGCCTTTAGCAAAGAATAAGTTGTGCTCTGACATAATCGAAGCTAAATTTTTGCGTATTAGCAATCATTGGCTTCAACAAAGAGTTTTGAATTTTGAAAAATAATTGGCAGCTAGAATAATAGTAAAAGGGGAACTAAAATGGATATGAAATTAAAACAGCAGGCGAGTGCGATCACTGAATTGACCTTTGATTTGCTTCGTTGTTGCGAAGCAAAAGAAAAAATGTTCGCAAAAGACCATGGTCTGAAGGTGGCAGAATTTCGGTGTCTACGCATCGTTGAAGCTGGCAAAACTTATTCTGTGCAAGAATTAGCCACCAGTATGCATCTGTCACCGAGCCGACTGACCAGAATTATCGACGGTCTTTTTGCTGAAAAGTTGGTTGATCGAGTTCAAAGTATTGAGGATCGACGCTTCGCAAAAATTAGTCTAACAAATAAGGGTCAAACCATGGTCGGCAAGCTCAAAGAAGAATATGCTGATCTTCATGGTGAAATGCTCAAGGATATATCCAGCGAAGACAGAGATAAAATTTATGATGGAATCTCTTTAATGCAGGGATTGGTCAGTGGTTGGTTATTGAGAAACGTTTGAGCTATTATTTCCATTTTAGGAAGAAGTCCGGTGTTTGCCGGACTTTTTTTATGGCGGAGAAGGAACATCTAACCGACCGACGACTTGTTATAAGAGTGTGAAATGGAATTATCGGCATGATTAAATTGGCTACTCTGTGCTACATTAGGGATGGTGGGAAAACCTTGATGTTACATCGTATAAAAAAAGAAAACGATATGCATCAGGGGAAATGGAATGGATTGGGTGGGAAATTTGAGTCCGGCGAGACTCCTGAGGCTTGTGCCATCAGGGAAGTCTATGAAGAATCTGGACTGGTTGTAAAGGAGCCAAAATTAAAAGGATTCATTAGCTTTCCCCAATTTGACTCAGCCAATGACTGGTATGTATTTGTCTATCGCTTTGACGGATACACTGGTGATTTAATTGAGTCCCCGGAGGGTCAGCTCGAGTGGATCCAAAACGAAGAATTAAACAATCTGGAGCTCTGGGAAGGTGACAAAATATTCATGGAGTGGCTCGACAAACCGGGAATATTCACTGCCCTATTTAAATATGAGGCAGGTAGACTTCTTGAATGGAATGTTATATGGCATTAAAGGTCGAATCAACGGGGTATAAATTTTTGGGGAATGAAAAATAAAATGAAAAAATTCTTATTATTGCTTCAAGTCTTAGCCGTGTTGCTGCAGACGGGCTTTGGGCAGATAAAATCCATTTCGGGTACTATTCGAAACGCAATTACCCTGGAACCCTTACCTTATGCAAATATTGTTATCAAGGGCACATACCTGGGTGGAACATCGAACATAGATGGATATTTTTATTTGAGTGGTTTGGATCATGATAGTGTCGAGGTTGTCTGTTCTTATATGGGCTATAACTCCTTCGATGAACGCTTTCATTTTGGAGTAGAGACGCACATCATCATTCCAATCCAGATGCAACCTCAAACCCTGGGTGGAGAGGAGGTTCTGGTTGTGGACTCCCAATTAATTATTCCTGAAATAAGAATCACATCTCAGATCCCCGGACCTGAACAGCTTCAAAATATTGCTTTAAAAAATGCTGATGATCTTGGCAATGTGGGATATTCCTATGAGTTGCTAAGTCCGATCCGCTGGCTTCATCCGTCTGGTGAATATACTCAATACATCATTGATGGTGTTCCAGTTGAAAATACGCGGCATCTGTATAATGTTTACCCTGCTTTTAATCTGGATGCTGTTAAGCATATCGAAAATCACCAGGCTGGAAATGTCAGACAGACAAGCCCTGACGACGTTGCTGCCACAGAACTCATCTACAAGGAAGGGAATCGTACCAAGACTGATGTTCGGGCTATTCTGGGACTCATCGAAAGCGGTCTCACAACTTCAGGTCCGCACCCTGCTGGAGGATCTTGGTATTTTTCAGGTCGCCGTGTGGATTTTGATGCCATTTATTCTCTGAGTACAACTCAAACGGATAGTGTATACCGAAAATTCAGACCTGATTACTATTTTTATGACTTGAACGGCAAGATCACTTTTGATGTTAACGAAGACACCAAGGTCTCGGCGAATATGTATCTGACCTTCGACAAATTGCATTGGTTGGGAGACCGGGGTCGTAGCGCTCATTCAAGTTGGTATAATGGTTTCCTATCAGGGCGAGTGCAACATCGATTCAGTCCAAGACTGATCACGGTTACAAATCTCTATGGGAAGACATATCATACATTTATGAGAGCCGATCAGATTCCAATGGGTTCATCAAACGAACTGGATGGAGACTTTACCAATGCTTTAAATACTTATGGGGTTTCCTCGCAGGCTGAGTATTACCTGGGAGGAAACAACATGGTCTCTGCAGCCTTGAGCGCTGAAATGTTAAACTCAAATCTGGCATATGTTGATTCCAGCACCCTGGAGGGTGTTTCTGGGTGGATCTTGAAAGCGAAAGCTGGTTACCGTTATACATTACCTTACAATCTTTCAACTGATCTTGGATTCCAGACAGTCTATTCAACATTTGCTGAGAAAGTTTCTGTAAATCCCAGTCTGCTCGTCAATTGGGAGCCTTCAAATATTTATAACGCTTATTTTTCAGTGGTCCAATCCAGTCCCATGATCAGAGGGGTCTCCCTGTCCAATACGCTGAGTCAACCGCTTTTCGATATTCTGATACCAGCAGATAAATCTCTGCCGACCATGATCAAGCTGAACCTGAGCTTAGGTGGTGAATTTATGCCACTGATTGGATACACTATCCGGGGAGATATTTTTACAGACCTTATTGAAAACCCAACGCTCATGGATAGTAGCTGGCAAGGTGATTTCAGTGATCAGAGTAAATGGCAAATGATTTATGACACTGGACAAATTACCGGTGTTAACCTTTCAGCTGAAAAACGGACCCCTGGTATTCGAAGTATGGCAAAATATAGATTTTCCAGAGCGAAATTGACGGATTCAAGTGGTGACCAGGAGCTATTGCCCGGGCACCGCGAGCATGAATTTTATTTTACCCTTGATGGCAAATTTCAAGAAAATATGGGTTATCAGATGGATCTCTCTCTGGCCTCTGGAAAGCGATTCATGGATGATGACCAAAGTTGGGATTGGTCATCGCCATACCATCGCATCGATCTCTCATTCTATCGACAAGTTTCCTGGGCAGATGTAGACGGCAGAATTAGTTTTAAACTGATTAATATCACAAATAGTAAAAATCTTGAGTTTAATGAGGCAAGTTGGGTCACAAACAGTCTGCAAGACAGAGCCTTTGTACTCTTGCCCTTTATGCCTACGATCAACTTTGATTTTATTTTTTAATATAACCTTCAAAAATATAAGTTTTAAAAAAAAGAGGAGGCTGCCCAAAAAGGGTAGCCTCCTTTTTTTGTAATAGGGGGTGTATTCATTACAATAATACTTGCATATATAGTTGTATATGAATAAGCCAACCCTGTCAAAAGTTAAGTTCAAGAGTTACGAACAACACCAGTCCCAACTATTTCCCTCAAGTCTG
>JABMOT010000291.1 GCA_013202385.1 Fidelibacterota bacterium | reverse complement strand
TTCCTTTGGTCTTGGCATTGCCTTAAAAAAGTTTATTATTGATTACTCTTTTAGTCAACACGAGTTGGCTAAGATGCAAAAAATTGGGATTAATTATAAATTTTAGTCCTTAAAATATTTTATGGGGTTTATGGTGCAAAAACGACTATTTATTATTTTTTCAATTTTCTTTATGATTCAACTAGGATGGGCTCAAAACAAAGATCAATCCAACACGGATCCACGCTATATCATCGATCCTGAAACTGGGCGCTTAAGTATGGTGATCCGGGTTTGGGGTGAGGTGAAACAACCGGGTGTTCAGATGGTACCCAGTGATGCAGATTTAATCTCACTGTTAAGTTATGTAGGCGGTCCTACCGACAAGGCAAAATTAAGCAATGTCAGGATTATTCGCTTTAACAAGACTGAAGGAGAAGAACGCATCATCATTGCAGATATTGCCAAATTTCTTGAAACTGGCGATGACAAATACATACCAAAGATATACCCGAATGACACAATTATCGTTAAGGGCACCGTCTGGAAGATTCTGAGCACAGCAACTCCTTACATCAATTTGTTGGTAACGCTTATCAATGGTTATTATCTCTATACCAGATCGACGACGTAGTTATATGTTCGATGAAATTAAGGATGAAATGGGTGACCTAAAGCAGCGTCTTGACACGCTGAGGGGGCATCTTTGACCTGGTTACGGTTCAAACCGAGCTTGATGAATTAAGAGGTCATTCTCTCAAGGATGATTTCTGGAGTCATCAGGCACTGGCTCAGGAAACATTAAAGAAAATAAATCTCCTTGAAGCACAAGTATCTGATTGGCAAAATGTTTTGATCCATGAAGAGGATCTGGACATTCTGCTGGAATTAGCCCTTGAAGATCAAGATGAATCGTTGGAAACCGAGCTTCAAAAATCGCTGAAACAATTTCGACTTACTCTGGATGACTACGAGCTACGTCAATTACTCAGCCATGATGATGATTCCCTGAATTGTATTGTCACCATACATCCAGGAGCAGGGGGTACCGAGTCCCAAGATTGGGCTGAAATGCTCTACAGGATGTACACTCGCTTCTTGGATTTACGAGGCTGGTCATGGAAAACACTTGATTATCTACCGGGTGATGAAGCTGGATTAAAGGATGCTACGATTGAGGTTCGCGGTGACTTCGCCTTTGGATATCTCAAAGCAGAAAATGGCATCCATCGACTGGTACGAATCAGCCCTTTTGATTCTAATTCCAGACGTCATACTTCATTTGCCTCAGTCTATGTTTATCCGCTCTATGATACTGAAATTGAAATTACCATCGACATGAGTGAAGTGCGAGTTGACACCTACCGGGCCAGTGGTGCTGGTGGACAACACATCAACAAGACGGACTCAGCTGTAAGACTGACGCATGCTCCAACAGGTGTTGTGGTGCAATGTCAAAATGAGCGGTCTCAGCATAAGAATAAAGAAACGGCGATGAAAATGCTCAAAGCCCGACTTTATAAACTTGAGCAAGAAAAAGAACAGGCAAAAATGGATCAATTGGCCTCTTCAAAGACAGAAATTGGCTGGGGTAATCAAATTCGATCATACGTCTTTCATCCATATACCATGGTAAAAGATCACCGTACAAAGCATGAGACTGGAAACATCCAGGCGGTCATGAATGGGGAAATTGACAATTTTATAAAAGCATATCTATTGAACCAGATGGGAAGCGAATCCTGATGAGTGAACGTACTTTAAATGAAATTATGGATCAGCGCAAAGCAAAAATTGCACATCTTAGAGCTGATGGCATAGATCCATTTCCACACAATTTTGATCGAAGCCATAAAATTACTGAAGCCCTGGAACAGTTTGATGACCTTTTGGGCAAGCAGGAAACGCGATTGGCTGGACGACTTATGTCCCAACGTGTCATGGGCAAGGCCAGTTTTGCAAACATCATGGATGGCAGTGGCCGGATTCAGCTCTATGTGAGCCGGGAAGATATCGGCGAAGACAAATATAGCATGTTCAAGTCCATGGATATTGGCGATTTTGTCGGTGTCAGGGGCGAGTTGATGAGTACCCGCACTGGAGAAAAAACGCTCAAGGTGTTTGAATTGACGCTGCTGAGTAAGAATATCCGTCCGCTCCCTAATGTTAAGGAAAAAGAGGGTCATTTGTTTGATGGATTTGAAGATAAGGAACAGCGCTACCGCAAACGTTATCTTGACCTGATTGTTAATCCCGATGTGAAAAAGACTTTTGTGAAGCGGGCGAAGATTTATAAAAGTATTCGCACTTTCTTTGATGATGCAGATTACCTGGAAGTCGAGACACCCATTTTGCAGCCACTATACGGTGGTGCATCTGCCAGACCTTTTAAAACCCACCATAATGCATTGGATATGGAATTATTCTTGCGAATCGCAGATGAACTCTACTTGAAACGCCTGATTATTGGTGGATTCGAGAAAGTGTTCGAGTTCTCACGAAATTTTCGCAATGAAGGTATGGACCGCACCCACAATCCTGAATTTACAGCAATTGAATGGTATGAGGCCTATGTGGATTACTTTTACCTCATGGATCAGGTGGAAGCATTATTCAAACATCTGGCTAAGGATTTAGATCAAAGTATTTTTGAGTATGACGATCATAAAATTGACCTGACCCAGCCCTTCAAAAAAGCAACCATGGCCTCATTGGTCCAGGAGCATGCGGGCATCGATCTCTCCAAAGCGGACACAAACGATCTGTTGAAGGTTTGTCGTGACCATAAAATTGTAGCTCCCAGTGATTCCAACTATGGACAGCTTCTGGATGCACTTTTTGATGCACTGGTCCAGCCCCACCTGATTGAACCGACATTTGTAACGGAGTACCCAAAAGCTATTTCACCGCTGGCTAAGAATAAACGAGACAGCGAAGGCATCTTTGTTGAGCGTTTCGAACTCTTCATTGCCGGGAATGAATTTGCCAATGCTTTTACAGAGCTGAATGATCCCATTGATCAACGTGAACGCCTCGAAGCTCAATCTGCTCTGAGAGCTGCAGGAGATGAAGAAGCCCAGAGTCTCGATGAGGATTTTCTTCAAGCTATGGAATATGGTATGCCTCCTACGGGCGGTGTAGGTCTTGGTCTTGACCGTCTGGTTATGATGCTAACCGGTAATCGATCGATACGAGATGTATTGCTTTTCCCGCAGATGCGTCCTGAATCAAAGGGATAGATTGAAAACCTGACACGTGTCCTATACTGCCTATCTTGCAACACGTTATCTCTTCGGAAAACATCGCGTTCCCTTTATAGCATTTATCTCGCGCACAACAATGATCGGGATGGCTTTAGGAGTGACCACCCTGGTGCTGGCTCTTGGAGTGATGCGGGGTTTTGAATCTGTAGTTACCCAGAAGATCATTGGTTTTGATACGCATATTCGCATTGAAAAGCTTTTTGAATCTGGCTTCGACCTGGACTCAGATAAGATTGAACAGATCGCTGCCATCCCAGGTGTCGATAATATTTTTCCAATAAAAAAAATTGAAGTAATGCTTAAAGCGAATGGAATCACTGAGGGTGCTCTCCTTGAAGTCATGCCTGAGGATGCGCTCAATAAACTTTATTCAGTGAGTGGAAATTATCAAAGCGAGGAAACCAACAAAACAGGTCTGATCATAGGCGCCGCCCTGGCTGACCAATTGCAGATTCGTGTTTCTGACCGAATTTTAGCTTACGACCTAGGCTCATTTACAGATCAACTGGGTCTACCTTCCATTGCCGCCACTGAAGTTCATGCCATTTATGAGTCTGGCATGGTTGATTACGACAAAAGCTATTTGTACTGTTCACCTGAAACCATGAATGAACTATTCCCCAATGCCGGAAAAGGTGACGATTATGGGATATTCCTGAGTGATTTAGCGCTAACAGATCAAGTAATGGACCAGGTAGATGAGATTCTACCGTATTCCCATCTATCCATTTCATGGCGTGACCGGCACCAGACTCTGTTTAATTGGATGCAGACTCAGCAACTCCCCATATTTGTGATCTTCAGTCTTATAATGATCGTTGCAGTGGTAAATATCGCCAGTACCCTTATCCTTATCATTATGGAGAAGCGAACTGAAATTGGTACGCTAAGGGCACTGGGTACCAGTCGGAAACGAATCAGAAAAATATTTGCCTTAGAGGGCTTTATGATGGGATTGGTGGGAACCCTGGTCGGTGTTGTCCTATCACTGCTTTTCAGCTGGCTACAGAGCAGCTTCGGTCTCATCTCTTTGCCCAGTGATGTCTATTTTATGGATAAAGTGACCATCTTAATCGGAATCGAAGATGTCATTGGGATATCAACCGGGGTCATATTGCTGGCTGTAATTTCATCCATCATCCCAGCCATGCAAGCGAGTCAGCTACAACCGGCGGACACATTGAGGCAGGAATGAATCAGCTCAACTGGTATATGGCCAGGCGCTACTTCTTCACAAAACGAAGTAACCAATTTATCAGTCTGGTGGGAGGAATTTCCATTCTTGGTATCGCACTTGGGGTGATTGCTCTGATTGTGACCATGGCAATTCTAAATGGTTTTGAAGGTGAAGTAACCCGACGAATTGCAAACTTTATCCCACATATGGTAATTTCAAATGATGCTGATATCGATCGGGTCAGAGCGCTCATACCTGAAGCCAAATCTATCTATTACAGTACTGAGCGTAAAGCTGTTCTTGATATCCGGGACGAGAAAACGGTGTTAAACATTCGGGCAATTGATCAGGAGAAATGGGATTATCTGCTTACTGATTACAGCAATAGCCGCGAACTATCAGGCCGTTTGAATCGGACCCCTGTTGGATTACCTGGAATTGTTATAGGGGCAGCGGTAGCTGATAACCATTTTTTAAAAATAGGGGATACGGTTTCCATACAAAGCCCTTTGGACACGCGCCCAGGATTATTCCGGATTCCTCAACGCCATTTCGTGGTTACTGGAATATTTAGATCGGATATTTTTGATTTTGATCGTAGCCTGGCCATCATTGCATATGCAGAAGGTCGCAGGATGTTCAAATCTGCAGGCAAGGATGTTATCCATGTCCAATTACATGATTTCTATCAAGCTGATGAAATGAAAAATAGGTTATCAAATGAATGGCCAGATATTGAAATTAAAACCTGGCATGATCAGCACCGTACACTGTTTGACGCAATGCAGATGGAAAAATGGGGTAGTTTTATTGGGCTGAATTTAATCATTCTTATCGCAGTATTTAATATCGTAAGCTCCCTCATGATGATGGTTCTGGAAAAGACAGCAGATATCGGCATTTTGCGCGTCATGGGTGCGCATGCATCAAATATTAAACAGATCTTTAATCTCCAGGGGCTCATCGTCGCTTTTCTCGGTGTGGTACTGGGCTTACTCATTGGCACGTTCCTGGTGCTGAGCCAGGCGCATTGGGGTTGGATACGATTACCTGAAGATATTTATCTCATTCCCGTACTGCCTGTAGAAATATTTTGGGATGAGGTGCTCATGGTCGGTGCCGTCGCATTTGCCATTGTCCAATTCTCAATTCGCTACCCATCTCGCAAAGCAGCAAACTTATTACCATTAGACGCCATCAACTACAAAAGGTAGATTATGGAAACCGTACTCCAAGTGATCAACTTAAACAAAAGCTATTCCGGTGTGGGGGAACGGCTTCACGTTTTGAAGGATATAAACTTCAGCATGACCAGAGGGGAGATTGTTGCCATCAATGGACCCTCAGGTATAGGCAAAACAACACTGCTTAACATAATCGGCACACTTGATGAAGCTGATTCTGGAGAGATGATTATTTCAGGAAAACATCCTCATACGATGAATGATAACGATTTGAGCCGGTTTCGGGCAGAGAATCTGGGTTACATATTCCAATTCCACTATCTGTTGCCAGAGTTCACTGCATTGGAAAACGTGTTGATTCCAGCAAAGATTGTGGATCTTGACAAAGAAACGGCCAATGAGCGCGCAAAAAGTCTCCTGGAAGCCGTTGGAGTGTACGAGAGAAGGCATCATAAACCGTCTCAATTATCAGGGGGTGAGAGGCAGCGGGTGGCTGTTGCCAGGGCTTTGATGAATCGTCCTGAATTGGTCCTCGCTGATGAGCCAACGGGGAATCTGGATCCTGATAATGGTAAAAGACTCATCGAACTTATTCAATCTGTCCGAATTGAATTTGATCAATCCTTTCTCATCGCCACCCACAGCCGTTCATTGTCTGCTGCTTGCGATCGTGTCTTCTCGCTGACATAAGCAAATAAATATTCACATTCTTTTAATCTAAGCCATTTTTGCCCTATATTGCTGGCTGTTGAAAATATGAAATATTATTGAGGTAATAAATTGAAAGCAAATTTCCATAAAAAACTCCAGGCCGTAATTCAACTCTCAAAAGAGGAGGCTATTCGTCTTGGACATGCATATATAGGCTCGGAACATCTTCTGCTGGGAATCTTCAGACAGGGTGATAACAAAGTCATAGAAATTCTCCAATCCTTGAATATTGACCCCAACGAGATAAAAAGTCATATTGAAGAACAGATTAGAACTTCAGGTGGCACTATGATTCTTGGTACTTTACCCTTCACAAAAAGAGCCGAAAGAATTTTGAAGAACACCTATCAAGAAGCCAGAGATCTGAATGCTGACGTTGTAGATGTCGAGCACCTGTTGCTTGCCATTCTCAGGGAGCAGGAGGGTATCGCGGCTGATATGTTAGCCCAATTCAGTATTGATTATGAAGTTGTCCGTGATGAAATGGAGTTTTCCCCTGAAGCTGGTGGTCGGGAAAGTGAAGGGATCAAAGGAAAACCTCAGAGTAAAACCCCTGCATTGGATCATTTTGGTCGTGACATGACAGCACACGCCAGAGCCGGTAAATTGGATCCCGTAATTGGACGCGACAAGGAAATTGAGCGTGTCGCACAGATTCTATCACGTCGTAAGAAAAACAATCCGGTTTTGATCGGTGAACCAGGTGTTGGAAAAACGGCCATTGCTGAAGGTCTTGCTCTGCGAATTATCGGTAAAAAAGTACCTCGGATATTATTGAGTAAACGGGTCGTTTCGCTGGATCTGGCAGCGCTGATAGCTGGCACTAAATATCGCGGTCAGTTTGAAGAAAGAATGAAGGCTGTTACATCAGAGTTAGAAAAGAATGATGATATTATTCTCTTTATCGATGAACTGCATACTATTGTGGGAGCTGGATCAGCCAGCGGTTCTATGGATGCCAGCAATATGTTCAAACCTGCGCTAGCTCGCGGAGATTTACAATGTATTGGTGCAACGACTCTGGATGAATTCAGAAAATATGTTGAAAAAGATGGTGCCCTGGAGCGTCGTTTTCAGAAGGTAATGGTTGAACCGCCCTCCAGAAAAGAAACACTACAGATTCTCCATGGGTTGAAAGACCGTTATGAAGCACATCACAATGTTCAATACAGTGATGAAGCTTTGGAGGCTGCTGTTTCCTATTCAAGTCGCTACATTCAAGATAAATTTCATCCAGATAAGGCGATTGATGTGATGGATGAAGCCGGCGCCCGTGTACATCTTGCCAATGTCGATATTCCGGACAACATTGTAAAACTTGAGAATGATCTGGATAATCTGCGACTCCGTAAAGAAGACGTTGTACGGAATCAAGAATTTGAGCTGGCCGCCTCTCTCCGCGATGATGAGCGTCATTTAACCCAACAGTTAGAAGTAGCCAACGAAGAGTGGACCACCGCTATGAAGATTGACCCCCCTGAGGTCAAAATAGCAGACATCGCTGCTGTTGTCTCACTGATGACCAGTATTCCGATTCAGGATGTGGCTGAAAGCGAAGCAGAGAGGCTTTTAAAGCTCGAATCTGAAATTACTAAGCATCTTGTAGGACAAGAGCATGTAATCGCGGCTATGGCCAAGGCATTACGCCGGGCCAGGAGTGGTTTTCGTGATCCCAGACGTCCTATTGGTTCATTTCTGTTCCTGGGACCAACGGGTGTCGGCAAAACGGAGATGGCCAAAGTGCTGGCCAAGTATATCTACCAAAACGAAAAAGCGCTGATCAAAATAGATATGTCTGAGTATTCAGAGCGGTTTAATGTAAGCCGCCTCATTGGTGCCCCTCCCGGTTACGTAGGCTATGAAGAGGGTGGAACTTTGACTGAAGCAGTCAGACGAAATCCTTACAGTGTTGTGTTATTTGATGAAATTGAGAAAGCTCATCCAGAAGTATATAATATGCTGCTTCAGATTATGGATGAAGGGCATCTCACAGATAGTCTCGGTCATGTTGTGGATTTCAAGAACTGCATATTGATAATGACATCCAATCTTGGATTAAAAAATTTGACTCAAGCAGGCATTGGATTCAATAGTAAAGACCAAAAATCCGTGATTAGTGAGCAGTCTGCCAAAATAAAAAAAGAAATGAAAGATACATTTAAACCAGAATTTATCAACAGATTGACGGATTCGTTGGTGTTTAACTCCCTGGTACGCGAGGATTTAATTAAGATAGTGGATCTGATTCTTGATGATGTCAGTAATTATGCCAATGAGAAGAATATTATCATCAAATTGAGTCCAACGGCAAAAGCCTTAATCATAGATCAAGAGATTGACGCAGAATATGGAGCACGTCCTTTACGGCGAATTATCCAGAATCTGATTGAGGACAAAATTGCCGAAATGACTCTCAAAGGTGAAGTCAAGTCGAACTCCATCATTAAAGTGTCGGTAAAGAAGAAGGTGCTTTCCTTTAATGTGACAGAGGGATCAACAAATAAAGTTCTTGAAACGAGAGCATCGCTCAATCAGGAGTGAGTTACACGGTGTACCCACTTACCGTGAAACCAATTATATTAATCCCGGTCTTTAACGGCCGGGATTCTCTTTTAAGGCTCATCAGTGAAATTCAAGCTATATGTTCTTACCCAATTCTGGTGGTCAATGATGGGTCCCAGGATCAATTGACACAGTCAGACTTGCCAGCATGTAGCTATATTGAACACGACCATAATATGGGGAAGGGCGCTGCCTTGAAAACTGGATTGGAATATGCAGCGCGCTCAGTATTTACACACGCCGTGACTCTTGATGCAGATGGTCAACATGATCCAAAGCTCATCGAAGACTTTGTTCAAGCAAGCATCAGATCACCACAGGCCTTGTGTGTGGGTCGGCGCGACTTACTCAAACTGGAAATGCCCGTCCATCGCATGATATCAAATAATATTACCAGTTTAATTCTGTCTTTGCGAACCGCGTTAAGAATCTATGATAGTCAAGTCGGATATCGGTGTTATCCACTGAAAGACAGTCGATTATGGGATTCGATTGAAGATGGTTTCCAATTTGAATCCGCTGTATTTTTTAATGCTGCAAAACTAAAAATGAAACTAGCATGGCAGTGGATACCCGTGATCTATGGAACTGAAGATAGCAATATACATTTAATCAAGGATACACTTAGGTTCATCAGAACCGTTTTTAGGAGCTTCAAGTGGTAGATTCATTGCTTCATTATTTCCAAACCTTTATCCAAGATCCGCGCTGGATCACCTTTTTGCTATCAATGACGCCCATTGGTGAACTCAGGGTTGCTTTACCCTGGGCAATAACCATGGGGAATATGACCTGGCAGCAAGCCTTTATGTGGGCTGTGGCAGGAAATTTTCTGATTTCGATTCCAATTCTGGTCCTATTAGGACCCATTTCTAACTTTTTAAGGAAATGGCCACAAGGTGAAAGGTTTTTTAGCTGGTTATTTTTGAGAACGCGGCGGAAAGGTAAAATGATTGAGACCTGGGAGTTCCTTGGATTGGTTATTTTTGTTGGGATACCATTGCCTGTAACGGGTGCTTGGACCGGAGCTGCGGCAGCCTTTCTGTTTGGGTTGTCATATCCAAAAGCTTTCGCCGCTATATTTACAGGTCTTCTCATGAGTGCTACGATTGTTACAATTATCACCATGACGGGCATAAAGATTATGGGATAGATCTCCAACGGCCTTATAATCAATTAAACTTTTGCTAACAGATGCTTAGAATGATATACTATCGCGCTTTTTTAGACCATTTCGGGGTGTAGCGCAGCCCGGTAGCGCGCTTCGTTCGGGACGAAGAGGTCGGAGGTTCAAATCCTCTCACCCCGACA
>JABMOT010000290.1 GCA_013202385.1 Fidelibacterota bacterium | reverse complement strand
GTAAGCTCGCCAGCATTTAGTCGCGATCATACGGAACAGATGCTTAAATCAATGGGTGCAAAGATTAAGATCAAAGGTCGAAAGGTCACAGTGAGTAAACTTACAAAACCATTGCGTGCAATTGATCTCAGCGTGCCCGGAGACTTCTCGGCGGCGGCCTTTTTTATCGCTGCGGCTTCATTGGTCCCCGATTCTGATCTCATCATTCGCGGGGTCGGAGTCAATCCCAGCCGAATTGCATTTTTAAATGTGGTTCAGGAAATGGGAGGTGATATCACTCTGGCCAACCAGGCGGAAATTCATGGTGAAGCTGTGGCAGATTTACGTATACGTTCCTCAAAACTGAGGGGCATTCAGGTCTTCCCAGAGCAGATTGCAAACCTCATCGATGAATTACCGCTCATCGCCGTTTTGGCAAGCCAGGCAGAAGGTGAGACCGTTGTGGTTGGTGCTGAGGAATTGCGGGTTAAGGAATCCGATCGGATAGAAGCCATTGTATCAAATTTAGCCAGATGGGGAGCAAAAATTTTCGAACGCTCAGACGGTTTTAATGTTGAAGGGCCGACTCCGCTTTTAGGTGGAGAAGTTATAACCTTTGATGATCACCGAATTGCCATGAGTTTAGGTATAGCCAGTCTGGTCAGTAAAGCACCTGCGCGCTTTGACAATCCAGCTTGTGTTGATATTTCCTACCCCGGTTTCTTTGATGAACTTCGGTCTTTGATGAACTAGAAATTCAAAAACCTTGCGCAGGTTTAGAACCTTCGCAAGCTTACCACGATTATATTTAAGCATTAAAACCAGGAGTGATAAGTGAATTTAGCCGTTATTGGTGACCCCCTCAAACAAAGTGTTAGCGATTTCATGCATGAGTGGATATATGAAAAACTGGGTCTTGAGGCCGGATATAAAAAGATAAAAGTCGCTCGAGGTGATCTTGAGCGCTGGCTTGCATTGCCTTCTGCAAAAAAGCTGGATGGCTTTAATGTTACCATTCCTCACAAATCCGATATCGTCCCTTTTCTTGATAGTGTTAATGTTCGTACTGCTCCTATTGGTGCAGTCAATTGTGTTCGGCGACACGATGGGAAACTCACAGGCTATAACACGGACTGGTACGGATTTGTTAAATCCCTTGAGGCGGCCAATGTAGATCTGGCAGGTAAAAAGGTTGTTGTACTTGGAAGTGGAGGTGCAGCCCGTGCCATTACTTTCGGTCTGGCGCGTATTGGAGCTGGAAAAACGACAGTGATTGCCCGTGATCTAAAACGAGCTAAAACATTAATTAAAGAGATGGGTAGCAGCGCCGACGGTATGAAGTTGACCGGTTGCGCTTGGGATGCCAGTGCTGTTGAGCCTATTGAAGCTGCCTATTGCCTGGTCAATTGCACACCGGTGGGCATGAAGCCAAATACTCGTGAAACACCCATCGATGGAGATATCCTGGCCTCTGTTGATGTTGTGGTTGACACCATTTTTAATCCGCTCAATACCCGACTGCTTTCTGAGGCCATTTTCTCCGACTGCCAGACGATTTCCGGTCTCGATATGTACCTTTACCAGGCCATGGCTTCCGTGGATATCTGGTTTGGTCCCCAGGATTGGACCAAAATTAAAATGAACGAGATGCGGGAAGCGGTTCACAACAAAATCACAGGCTTCAAACGGAAATTTGAATGAGATTCATGGGAAATGTTGAAATCTTATTTACTCTGTCTTTGCGAGGCGGAGCCGAAGCAATCTCCAATATCCCTGGTGGAAAAGAGAGATCGCCCAGCTCCTTTCAGTCGCTCGCGAAGACTATAAGGATTGTATCGCATTAACTATTACTGAAATGAAATTTTATGTTACATAGACTCAAATTCTTAACTGCTGGTGAATCTCACGGCAAGGGCTTATCCGGAATCTTGGAAGGCTTCCCGGCCGGTGTTCCCTTGACAGAGGCATATATAGCTCAGGATCTGGCTCGCCGCCAGATGGGCTATGGCCGCGGCGGCCGCATGAAAATCGAAACAGACCACGCCGAAATCCTTACAGGCTTACGCCATGGTAAAACTCTGGGATCACCCATTGCTTTGTGGATTCAAAACCGGGATTGGGAAAACTGGAAGTTAGACAAAATGTCCCATACAGAGCCCAGCAAGTCTGTACCTGAGATTACACTCCCTCGTCCTGGCCATGCAGACTTGGCAGGCATCCAAAAATTCGGTTTTACCGATATCCGTAATGTTCTAGAGCGTTCTTCCGCTCGTGAGACAGCCATGCGTGTAGCGCTTGGAGCCGTATGTCGTGCCTTTTTGAAGGAGTTGGGAATTGAGATAGCCAGTCATGTTATCCAAATCGGTCCCATTAAAGCGCAAAGCGCTGGAACAGATGATTGTTCAAGCATAAACACAAATGCAGATGCTTCAGAAGTACGCTGTCTCGATGAAAAAGCCGGCGATCAAATGATCAAACACATTGATGATACCCGCCGACAAGGAGACTCCATTGGCGGAATCTTCGAGGTTCTGGCCTCGGGATTACCGCCTGGTCTGGGTTCCTACACGCATTGGGATCGAAAGCTGGATGCCCGACTGGCGGCCGCAATGATGTCCATTAATGCCATGAAATCTGTGACAATCGGGGATGGGCTGAATGTGGCTGAAGCCTCTGGTTCTCAGGTCCACGATGAAATCATTATTGAAGAAAATAAAATCCGACGGGCCAGCAATCATGCTGGTGGCATAGAAGGCGGTATGTCCAACGGTGAACGGATTCAGGTGCAAGTTAGTATGAAGCCCATTCCCACTCTGGCTCGCCCCTTACGCTCAGTTGATATCAAGACCAGAGAACCTGGAATAGCCCACAAGGAAAGAACAGATGCCTGTGCTGTACCAGCCGCATCGGTTATCGGTGAAGCCATGATGGCACTTGTTTTGACTGATGCCATACTGGAAAAATTTGGCGGAGATTCACTGGAACAAGTAAAGACCCATATGGCGGCGACTGGAGCGAGATAATGATTATATCTCCGGCAATCAGCAGGGTTTATTTGGTCGGTCTCATGGGGGCCGGGAAAAGTACTGTTGGAAAAATATTGGCCGATGTACTTGACTGGAAATTGGCGGATATTGACCATGAAATTGAAACCCTCGCTGGTCGCACAATCCCTGTAATATTTAATGAGCAAGGTGAAGGTCGCTTTCGTGATTACGAAGCTCAAATTTTGCTCGGAACCGCCAAACTGGACAAAGCCATCATCGCCTGTGGAGGTGGGGTGGTTATCCGACCTGGAAATGTGGACTTTTTAAAAAACCAGATTTCAGTCTGGCTGGATTTGTCGCCAGCTGAAGCAGCAGCACGAATTGAACACTCTCAAGAACGGCCCTTGCTGGAAGAATGCGAGGACACCCGGCAGACGCTAAATGACATTCTTGCTGACCGAAGAGATGCGTATTTAGCAGCATCGAAAATTCATGTAAATAGTGGTGGGCGTGCACCAGAAATAATAGCTACTGAAATATTGCGAGCCATCGAGTTGCTAAATGACTGATCCTAAGCGTCTAAAAATTTCCCACCAGACAGGCAGCTATGAAGTGCTGGTTGGAAAAAATCTTCTGGCTCAGATTGGCGAATACCTTAGGGTTATTCGGGCAACAGGTCCAGTGGGTATTATCACGAACAATACGGTGAATGAATTATATGGTGGGGTTATCAGGGACCATCTTCGTAGCGTCGGTTTACTCACAAGAACCATTTTGATTCCTGACGGTGAAGCATACAAGACGCTGGCATCGGCAGAACAGGTTATATCCGCTCTGATTGCTCAGGGGATGGAACGTAGTGGAACCATACTGACTCTCGGTGGTGGTGTCGTCACTGATCTCGGTGGTTTTGTGGCCAGCGTTCTATTCAGGGGTGTCAAGCTGGTGCATATTCCCACAACATTACTTTCAATGGTGGATGCGGCTGTTGGAGGAAAAACAGGTGTCAATCACAGCAGTGGGAAGAATTTAGTTGGCAGCTTTTATCAACCCGATTTGGTGTTGATGGATATCGACACCCTGAAAAGTCTAGAAGATCGAGATCGGGTCTCTGGCTTTGCTGAAATGTTTAAAATGGGGGTTATTCGGGATACTGCTTATCTTGACTTTTTAATGTCAAATCTCTTAACCCTGATTGAAGGCAGTGCTGATGAAATCCTCATCACTGCAATCGCGCGCAGTTGTGCACTCAAGGCTGAAGTTGTGGAAGTTGATGAAAAGGAAGCTGATCTTCGTCGGATATTGAATTTTGGTCATACATTGGGTCATGCTATAGAAACAACCTTGGGGTATGGTGTTATCAGACACGGTGAAGCAGTGATTCTCGGTATGTATGGTGCTGGTTGGCTCTCAAGTCAAATAGGGACGCTACAGCAGGAGGATTGGAATAAACTAGCGGCGATGCTGCTAAAAATTCCGCTTGACGTTCCAATTGAGTCGCTGGACGCGGATGCCATCGAAGCATCAACGCGCAAGGATAAAAAGGTGGCAAATTCACAATTGAATTTTGTTTTATTGAACAGATTGGGTGAACCTCAGATGCAGAGCGGCATCCCTGTTTTAATGATTAAGCTGGCTGTGGATGCATTGAAGAAAGCCTGGGGGAGAGCGGTATGATTTTGGACTTTAATGCCTTCATGCACTCATTTGTGACCCTGTTGGTGATCATGGATCCTTTTGGTGGCCTGCCTGTCTTTATGACGCTGACAAAAGATTATTCAGATGAGCGTGTAAAACATAGTGCCCACCGAGCGGCTCGAGTGTCCCTGATATTGCTCTCAATTTTTGTGTTTGTTGGTGAAAACGTTCTCCAGTTCTTTGGTATTTCCATGTTCTCATTTCAAGTCGGTGGCGGACTCATATTATTGTTACTGGGATTATTATATGTTCTCAATATCAATCTGGGTGATGATAGGGATTATTCCAGGGATATCGTTATTCCAATGGCTACGCCACTCATTGCAGGGCCTGGAGCAATAACAGCCATTATCATTCTTGTGTCTCTATATGGATACTGGGTTCCATTTTTGGCCATGCTGGTAAATCTGTTCATCTTTTGGGTGGCCATGTATTATGCACGTTACATCAAGAAATTGATCGGTGAACAGGGTCTTGAAATTATGAGTCGCGTCATGGGGCTACTCTTGGTTGCACTGGCAATCGAAATGATTCGCTCTGCCTGGCTTGAATCGCTCTGATCGGCAGTGCCGTTTATGTTTTACAACTAAATTTACGAGTAATACGAAATTTACACGGATAGTTTTTGCGAGCGAGGAATGAGTGTGGCAATCGGTGGCTTCTGATATCTATGCCCCAATTTTTGCACCCAAGTATTAAAGACACAACAAATATTCGATATTCACTTCAAGGCTTCCGCCATTATATTCTCACCACTTTTTAAGGTCGATTGGCTCAGTTGGTTAGAGCGCTCGGTTCACATAGGATTGAATGGCGTTCTTCTCAATTGAGTTCCCACCACATTATCTCACAAATCATTCCTCATTTGAACGAATCAACCTCTTAGAGC
>JABMOT010000026.1 GCA_013202385.1 Fidelibacterota bacterium | reverse complement strand
GGCCAGCTCAACCTGTGTTTTCGCGTTAGCAGTTTTGGCTCGTTTAGCAAATATATCAAGAATCAGATTGGTTCTGTCAAGGATTCTTTTTTTAAACTCCTTTTCAAGATTCCGAAGTTGAGTTGGAGTTAATTCATCATCAAAAATTACAAGATCAACTTTTAAAAGCTCCACCTGGGCAACAATTTCCTGTGCTTTACCCGTCCCCACATAAAGAGCAGCATGGGGCTGGTTTCGCTTCTGGACGATCTGGCCACAGACGATGGCACCTGCTGTTTTAGCAAGTAATCCCAGCTCAGTCAGGTTTTCCTCAACCTCTTCAAGAGATTGCTGACCGTAAGCCACTCCTACGAGGAGAGCCTTTTCTTTTTCTAAGCTTGTTTCAAACATTTTGCCGCCAAGTCGATTTAATTCTTGATAAGTAGGTTTCCGCAACCCACAGTATTAACAAACCAATGAGCAGGATAGGCCAAACGGCCATCCCGGACTGTCGATCCAGAAGTTCTGTAATCAGAGATTCCTGCTGTTCACTAACAAAAATATCCGTATTCTCAAATTCATAGCGTCTGTTATGCGCCTGGGCTTCATAAGTAGAAACATTTACAGCTAAAGGTTGAACTATCTGACGACCGCGGGACAGATTATAAACTCCCGGTATATTTGCCTGCTCATAATGAATAACAAAATTTGAGTCTGGAGTGAGATAGTCCGTTGTTCCATCTGGACGTTGAATATTGTATGGTGTATTTTCGCTCTGCCCTGCTGAAGGGAAAAAATGAAGTGTATCGCCGATTTCAGCATTATATAGATCGGATTGTGTTTTCAAAACCTGGGATTGACAGAATTGTAAAATCAGGGTTGGGAATATACCTAGCCGCGGCAGATTTGTTGCAGCTGTACTGAATTCAGTATTGAACCATATAATGCGACCTTCACCCAAGGTCTGGGAGCCAACAAATGGCTGATCATCAAGATACCTGACCCAGGTTTCTTTCAACTCGTTCGCCCCAATCTTATATCTCGTAAATACTTTTAATCTTGCTTGCGAAATGACGGCTTCAAGCGGGTTTGTGTCTAATGTTTTTTTTGCAACTTGCGTCAAATACAAGCCCAAGGGCATGGGGTTAGTTTCCAGTGTGAGTGGCGTACCGAACTGAAGTAAATCTCTCATTCGCCTGCCACCATCCCCAAATATTATCAATTGTCCGCCCTGTGCCACAAATGATTCTAGACGATTCCAGCTATACTCAACCAAGGTGCTAGCATCATCTATAATAACAGTCCCACCCTGACCCAGGTTAAGATTATCAATCTCTCTGAATTCAAGAATTCGAATCTCCAGGTTAATCTCTTTATTTTCAACAGCAGATTCAATAATTCGCCAATAGTCTGGATTCTGGATCTTTCGAAGGATTTGAACTGGAATATTGCCACCTGCCGGGAGGATGAAGTGTCGCTTGTCATTATAACTGTGATCATCGCCACCAAGATGGAGCCGTCCATACTGAAAACCAGCTTCGTTAACTCTCGCATTCAACTCAACTGTATTTATATCGATATCGACAATGGCTTGATTCTGGCGATTCTCATTTATCATGAGTTCCAAGGCAAGGGGTTCTGGTGAGTCCAGGGAGTGTCCAAGAGACACCTTTACTGAGTATTCTTCTCCTGAGCGGATTCCCTGTCCAGGAAGTTTCAGATTAGTAATACCATGGTCATTTCCTGTGGGTTGTAGGTATACAAATTTATTCCACTCGGCAAGCATCTCGAGACTCTCGCGCACATCCTGTCCATCACCGATCCATAGCAATGACTTTTGTCTAAATTGCTCCAGATCAATTTGTTCAGCTAACCGTTTCTGAATATCGCCAGGATAAATGGACCCGTATTCAGATATGATCTCGTCTGGATTATCAGTCAATTCAAAATCTGTGATCCCGCAGAATTGTATTTGAAATCCTTTTTCATTCAATTCTGCACTGATTTTTTTTAACCAGCCTCTACTTAGATTATTAAAATTAGTTTGATTGGACGCAGTATTATCTATGGCAAAAATGAGTAGATTCACTCTTCGTGCGTAAACTCCCATCCCACCGTTCCTGTTTAAACTTGGTCGAGCAAAAACCAGAATGATTATAAGAATCATCAACGTTCGGATAATGAGCAGGATCAGTTGCTTAACATTGAATTTCCTCAGTGCATCCTGTTCAAGCAGTTTCAAAAATTTCAAGGAAGGAAATTCGATCGTTTTGCTCTTACGTTTGGCCAGTAAATGGATAATTATTGGTAGTGATACCAATGGCAAAAACCATAGAAAATAGGGGCTAAGAAAAGTCATATAAAATGATTAGGACCGAATTAAACCAGGCTTATCAGAGATAAAAGAATTCCAGAAAGTATAGGTATGACAAAATTGTCATCCAAATCCATGGGATAAGCTTCTGCAACAGTAAGCGTAACAGCTACCACAATATTGAAAAATAGTGTTGCCGGGAAAATAATTTGAAGGATAATCAACGTAGCAATAAAGAAGGTTGTACTCCCCTCGGCGGATTTCGCGAGGAATTTGTGCCTCCCAAAGGGGATCCCAATGAGTGCAGCGAAGGTATCTGAAATGGAAAGAATCAAAAGTGAAGCTACTGCGATCTCTTTAGGAAAAAGGAATATCGTCAAAACTGAGCCAACAAAGACATAGGTCGCTCCCGTCAAGTTTTGATGCTCATGGGATCTCAGAGCCGATCCGAATATTCGCATAAAAAGACGCCTGCTGGCATCTGAATGCAGTCTTAAATATTCTGCCATGAGAAATCCGAATGCGAGTACTATTACGCCTTCAAGGACCTGGTGCCGCTCAAGAAAAAACCAGTAGAGCAATGGGATTGCACTACTGCTGAGATGGATAGCCTTTCTGATTAATTCATGACTGCGAATTGCGGACAAACTTATTTCAGCTTTCTATAGCAATGCGTTGAGATTTAAAAAGTTTATGTTTGGCGGAGCTGCCTGGTTGAAAATTGCAGACCCAGCTACAAAGCGATCAATTCCTAGCCCCTTTATTGTTGGCAGGGTTGTTTGATTTATTCCTCCATCAATCTCTATGATCACATTCGACTCCTCTAGTTGAGGCAATAACTCTGGAAGATCAATCAACACCTCTGGAATAAATAATTGTCCACCGAAACCTGGATGCACTGACATTATAAGCAGCTGATCCATATAGCTCAGATATGGGGTAATCATGGACATCTTCTCGTCTGGATTTACTACGAGTCCAGCCTTGGCACCAAGATCTTTAATTCGCTGCAGTGTATCCACCACAGACTTGCAGGTTGAGGGGTGAACCAGAATAATAGTTGCCCCACTTTTAACAAATTGTTCAATGTATTCATCTGGATTTGATATCATCAGGTGTGCTTCAAGCTCCAGGTTGGTAATTTTCCGAAGCGCTTTCAACAATAGTGGACCAAATGATAGATTGGGGACATAGTGACCATCCATGACATCAATGTGCAGGATTTCGCAACCAGCTTCCACGACTGAATGCACCTGATTTCCTAATTGAGAGAAATCTGCACTGAGAATGGAGGGTGCAATCTGTGGTGTTTTCAGAACTGCCATCAAAATCCATCCGTAATCATGAGATCAACTGTAACGACGCGTTCCTTTGGGAATTCTTTCCCTGGCGCTTCCGATTGGTTAACCACCGTATTTGGTAAGAGTTGGGAATTTTGGGTCTGCTGGATATTGCCAACAGTGAATCCATTAATCTCAAGCAGCCTTACTGCCTCATCGACCCCCTTATTTAACAGGGTGGGCATTATTTTTTTCAGGTTCCGCTTTCCAAGACTCACGGTTAATGTTATGGAGTCACCTGGAGCAACGGGGAGACCTGCGGCTACTGACTGATTCATTACAACAGTTTTTTCATATAAATCAGATGAATCTGTAAAGGTCTCAACCAGAAGTAACCCAATCCGATCGAGGGTAATTGTGGCTTGCCGTTCTGTAATGGCAATAAGGTCCGGCATCTCTAATTTTGCCGGTGGCAGATTGATGGTGAGTTGAATCCTTCTATTCTCCTTGACCATCTGTCCTGCTTCCGGGTATTGATCCATAATAAACTGACTGGGCATGTCTCTTCTGTAAATCGTGTCCTTAATGGTCCACTCCAAATCACGATCCTTGAGTATTTGAACGGCTTTTTGAAGATCTGCATGCGTTAGGCTTGGAACGCGAATCTCATTATTCCAATTCACATACAAAGGAAGGACCACGCTATTGAAGATGAGTGCTGCCAGAATACCGATCCCGGAAAAAATGATGATATAATCTCGTATAAGTTTCATACTCTTTTTCTAATTTTTACAGCAAACATTCCATCCATGCCATCGCGCCATGGTAATGTAGCCAATGCGCCACGTTCATCAATGTAAGCTTTAAGATTTTCATCTCGAATAGGTTCAATTTCTGCATCAGGCAGCTTACTAATTTGTGCGTCAATCAGTGACCAGTTCTCTTCTGGCTCAAGAGTACAGGTCGCATAGACCATCACACCCCCTGGTTTTAGAGACTGCCAGCTATTCTTAAGAATATTCGACTGTATTTCTGTGAGAGATGCTGTATCGGAATCCTGCCTCCTCCAGCGAGCATCAGGTCTCCGGCTCAGCACGCCTGTTCCGGAACAGGGGACATCCAATAAAATCTTGTCTGCCTCAGGAATTTGGTCTGTTGAAGCATCAAGTTGACACACTTCGATCTGCTTTAAGGTGAGGCGCTCAATATTTTGTCTAACTCTCAACAGTCTGGCCGAGCTGGCGTCACAGGCTAAGATGCGTGCTTGTCCACCTGTCATTTCCGACATCATGGCCATTTTTCCACCAGGGGCAGCACAGGCATCCACGATCACCTCGCCAGGCTGCGCTTCAACTAGGGTGGCTACCAATCCAGCGGCCAGGTCTTGGAAAGAGAACCAACCCTGGTCAAACTCCTTGGTATTCAATAGTGCACCACCACTATCTATTTGATAAAATGAGTCTATTAAGCTTGATCGTTTGAAGGAAATATTTTCTCTTTCCAAAAACGTTTCAAAATCTGTTCGCTCAACCCGTGAGACATTTCTACGCAGCCAGATCCGCGGAGGCATATTGTTATGTTCACACAATTTTAGCAGATCTGATCTATTGTAGCGCAGCAGCCATTTTTCTATAAGCCATTCAGGGTGGGACGTCTCAATAGAGAGTCTCTTGCTGCCCTCTTCAAACGCAGCTAAAATTTGTGATAATTCAATACCCTGGATATGTCTCAACACTGCATTCACCAGATTGCTGGCACCAGCTTGCTTTACCTCGCGGCAGAGTGCAACGGTTTCGTTAATAGCTGCATGCTCGAGTGTTTGCATATATTTGAGCTGAAAGACACCTATTCGCAATAGCGATTTAATTGAATGCTGAGCTTTACGATAGCGTCCCTTATAAACACTTTCGATCCAAGCATCGATTTGGAGTTTCATTCTAGTAACCCCGTAAACGAGCTCCATGGTCCAGCGTTTTTCTTGAGGACTAAGCGAACACTTCTGCAAGGCCTCGCTGAGTAGATCATCAATTGCATGAGCTGTGTTCTTCTCAGCAGCCAATAAGGTTTGATATGCTATTTTCCGAGGATTATCGGCCAAAGCGCTCTCCCAGACTCAGCGGGTTTCCTCGCAAATAGGACGCAGCGTCCATTCCTTTTTTGCTTTCAGGCTGAACCGATTTGACGATCAATGACCCTCTAGCGCATGCAATGGTGAACGAATCATTAGAAATGGCTATGATACAGCCGGATTCACCGTGTTCAGAACCGACTGAGCTTGCCAGAATTTTTAGTAAGCTCCCTGATCGGTATGTAAAAGCTGCCGGGGTAGGTGCAAATGCTCGCACCCGATTATGACACTGTTCTGCTGACTCAGAAAAATTGAGCATCCGCGTTTCGGACGTCACCTTTGGTGCAGGGGTAGCAATGCTATTATTCTGCTCACCCTCCTCGACTGGGCCGGACGCAATTAAATTGACGGTGTCCAGGACGACACCAGCACCAAGTCTGCACAGTTTATCATAAAGTGACTGGAGATTGTCTTCAGGTTGGATGTCAATTTTGGACTGCAAAATAATATTACCAGTATCCACTTTGCGCTTTAGAAAAAAGGTGGTTACACCACTTTCTTTGTCACCATTCAATAGGGCCCAATGGATAGGGGCTGCACCTCGATATTTCGGCAGCAGAGAGGCGTGAAGGTTGAAGGATCCGTATTTGGGTAGGGTAAAGATTTCCTCAGGGACAATCTGAAAAGCAACAACAACGATTAGATCTGGGGCAAGATTTAAAAGCTGGTTCACAAACTCAGGAGATTTCATAGACGTTGGTTGACTCGTGGCAAGACCCAATCGATCTGCAGTCTGCTTAATGGCAGATGGCTGCTGCCTACGCCCCCGTCCCTGCTCTTTATCAGCTACTGTCACAACCAGTTGAATCCGATGCTCACTACTGTTCAGGATTTCCAGTGCAGGAACTGCAAAATCTGGAGTTCCCATAAATACTATATTGAGTGATTTGTTAGTATTTGTCATGATGAGGGGCAATAGCTACAGAAAACGTTATTCGCTATGATAATATTTTTCCTCAGGGGATCCTCAGGCTGACGCATTCGGCACCATTCTACTATCCATTACCGTCGTTTTCAAAAGTGCATTAAACCAAACACCTGAGGCAGATTTATGCCTCAGCCAGCCTAGTCTCAACATTCTCAAAGCTCAAAGTTTTCAGAAGCCTCGATTTCAATTTCTCCACTAGCAATTTTATTAAGCGTTTTCTTCAGTAAAGATCGTTTCAGTGAGCTCAAATGATCCACAAAAAGTGTTTTTTCAAGATGATCATATTCATGTTGAATAACTCGGGCTAAAAAGCCATCCACTTCTTCATCAAATGAGTGACCTTCCAGATTCTGATAGCGAATTTTCAGGCTGGTAGGGCGCGTGACCACTTCACGAATAGTTGGAAGACTTAGACATCCTTCCTCATATTCATCAGTCTGCTCCCCCAGGGCATAGATCTTCGGATTAATATATACGCGTTTATTCTCAGATTCATCTATAGGCGAGAGATCAACAATAAACAGACGAATAGAACGATCTACTTGAGGTGCAGCTAATCCAATGCCTTCTGCAGCATACATGGTTTCAAACATATTGGAAACGAATTTGCGAACCTCATCATTGATCTCCGGCACTTCCTTTGTTGCAGTCCGGAGAACTTTTTTCCCAAATGTCTGAATCTCAAAAAGCATGAACTATTTAGGCTTCACCGCGGTAACAGCTGATCTGCTCACATGCAGCTTAGTATCGGTGGCAGTCTTTATTAAAAGGACATCATTATCTTTCATTCCTTCGATGGTACCATGGATTCCGCCAGTAGTAACGACATGGTCACCCTTTTGCAATTCCGTACGCATTTTTTCAGCTTCTTTTTGGCGTTTGCTCTGGGGTCTGATGAGCAAAAAGTAGAACACTCCAAACATGAGAATTATGGGTAGAAAACTGAGAATAGGATTTCCGGATTCCCCTCCGGCAGGTGCTGACATAAGTAAAATGTTTGCGATCATAATAAAGTAAAACTCCTTAAATGTTTAAAAACTGCGCTAATCTAAACGGGGGTTGATATCATTCCAAACGGCTTCACGCATACCTTAAACTTATTCGGGTACAAAAAAGACTATTATGGATTACTGTTCTACCTGGAAGCTTCAGATATGCAGAAAAGCAGAGGGCTACTGATGAGCCCCCTTTACAATATTTCGAGACACTTCTCCCACCATTCGGAAAATGCTCGAGATTTCATTACAATAGCTTCTATACTGCAGGGAGCTGGAGCGACAGCAATGGTTGTCTCAAGCTGTTTATACCTGACATCCATTTCCACCCAGAGGACGTCGAATGAAACTGAAGCTTGATTTGCCACAGCTGCAGCTGCTCCAAAAGCGAATCCTAAATCTTCATTCTCACTATTGCGGTGTCCCTGAATTCTGATCTTTAAGGTTCTTCCGTATAGATAATCGTCAACAATCTCTGCGGAAATGAGGGTGGGAGCAGTCCGATTCCTTGCGAAATATTTTTCGACTGTGCTAGAGAGATGCCTATCAGAAATTTGAGCGACGAGTAAAACAGGAAATATCAGCAATAGTGCAGATATCCGATTAATAATTCTGTCCAAAAGAGTTCCTTTCCTTGAGCTTATGTCAGTGCGAATCACGTATGTATGGTATGAGTTAACTCAATGCAATTAAAATAGGCCACAGATAAATTAATTCAATGCTGATAATTGCAAACACAGCGCTAAAAATATGTCTGCAATTTCTCGTCTGGAATATGTCTTGCAGACCTCTTGATACATTCTATATTAATAGTAATGATTACTAGTTATTAATTAAAATGGAATCTCTCAAATCAAAAGTAAACCAAAGGAATTAATCCAATGTTAGTTACCAACCCTGCACCAAATTTTACCGCAACCGCCATCATCGGCGACAATAGCTTCAAACAGATCAGTTTGTCTGATTACAAGGGCAAGAAGGTGGTGCTTTTCTTTTATCCCCTTGATTTTACATTTGTTTGTCCCACAGAAATTCTAGCCTTTAATCATCGGCTCGCAGATTTTGAAAAAAGAGGCGTTCAGATACTCGGTTGTTCAGTAGATTCCAAATGGAGTCACTATGGTTGGAAGAATACAGATGTTAAAAATGGTGGAATTGGTGATATTCAGTATCCAATCATTGCCGATATAGACAAAAAGATTGCTCGTGCTTTTGATGTTCTAAAGGGTGCCACACCTGCCACTGTTTTGACTGAAGACGGCGAGGCTGAAACGACTGTTGATGGTGACATCGCCTTACGAGCATCCTTTCTCATTGATGAATCAGGTGTTGTTCGTCATGCAGTGATCAATGATCTGCCATTAGGTAGAAATATAGATGAAATGCTACGGATGGTGGATGCTCTTACCTTTAATCAGGAACATGGTGAAGTTTGTCCCGCCGGCTGGCAGGAAGGCGATGACACGATGAAGGAGAATTTTGCTGGCGTAGCATCATACCTGACCAAAAATGCAGATAAGCTCTAATTAGTTTTTTCCCCACAAAAAAAAGAGGCTGTCTCAGAACCTGAGGC
>JABMOT010000025.1 GCA_013202385.1 Fidelibacterota bacterium | reverse complement strand
GCTGGCGCCTTTATGGTTGCTCTGGCAGCTGCCCTTACCGTGTTTTGGATGACTCGGCTGGGATTACCCGTTTCTACGAGCCAGGCCATCGTGGGCGCAATAGTTGGCTGGAATCTGTTTGCTGGCAGAACTACTGACATCAATACCTTGACCAGGATCGCCTCTACCTGGTTAATGAGTCCTTTGCTGGCCGCACTTTTTTCATTCATTCTGTTCTTCATTTTTAAGAAGATCATGGCTGTGTGGAAAATTCATATCTTTCGCCTGGATGCTTATACCCGTATCGGACTGATTGTTATCGGCGCATTTGGTGCGTATTCGCTGGGCGCAAATAACATTGCCAATGTTATGGGTGTCTTTGTGGCCGTAATGCCTTTTGACACATTGAGTTTCTGGGGGCTTAATATAAAAGGTGTCCAGCAACTCTTCTTTTTGGGTGGTCTTGCCATTGCTGTGGGGATCTTCACCTATTCAAAACGGGTAATGATGACGGTTGGAGCCGGTGTGGTTAAGCTTACCCCCCAGTCTGCACTCATCGTTGTATTTTCGCAAGCCATTGTTCTCTTCCTGTTCTCTTCCAAACTGCTTGAGGGGTGGCTCCTGGCACATAACCTACCCACAATTCCACTCGTTCCTGTATCCAGCTCACAAGTTGTGGTGGGTAGTGTTCTTGGAATAGGGCTGGCCCATGGTGGCCGGAATATTCGATTCAGACAACTCGGTCGTATCGCATCAGGTTGGGTCACAACCCCAATTATAGCCGCCTTAATATCATTCATCTCTCTATTTTTTCTCCAAAATGTATTTAATCAACAAGTCGTGAAAATCGATAGCGAAGTTGTCACCGCAATACAGCGAGATATAAATCCTAACCAAAATGGCGGCATGGTACATCTGAAACAAGAGTAGCCATTCATGTAGTCTGAATATCCATTTAGCATTTCGAATCGTGAGGTTTAGATTTGTCAAGTCGAAGTTATAAAGGGTTTGATGACTTCAAGTGATGATTCTTATACAAATTAACAACAGACGCCCGAATGATTTACACCAAATGATTCGAGGAGAAATTGATGAAAATATTGTCCGCTTTCCTGCTTATGATGCTACTCTTTGCTACCATCGGCTGCGATCAAACCACAACGACGCCTGAAGATATAGATCCTGGCTATCTGGTAATTAATGAGTTTCTTGCCAGCAACGATACTACAAATTCTGATGAGTATGGTGAATTTGATGATTGGGTGGAACTTTTTAACGGAAAAGCCACTGCAATTGATATTGGTGGCATGTACATCAGTGATGCAGTGGCAGATTTGACACCCTGGAAAATTCCAACCAATGATCCGACATCAACAACCATTGCTGCCGGGAGCTTTCTCATATTATGGTGTGATAAGGAACCTGAACAGGGAACGTTGCATGTGGACATCAAGCTTTCAAACGAAGGGGAATCCATCATTTTGTGGGAATCAGATGCCACAACACTGGTGGACAGCCTGAATTTTGGTCCCATTGATGCTGGGATATCCATGGGACGTCTACTAGATGGCGGCAACACATGGGGTACATTCTTAATACCAACTCCTGGTAGCACTAATGAGATCTCTAGTCAATTATGAAATATATTTTAGTGTTCACCCTTGTTTTTTTCACGTCGTGCAACCTCTTTGACAGTGGAAAGCCAGATAATTCCACCCCACTTCTCCTGATTGAGGAAATTCAACTGGTTATCTCTGAACCCTCAGGTCTCAGTTTAGACAAGGAGGCTGGTTTTCTGTACTGCGTCAATGATCCACCGAATAATCAGGTCCATCGGCTCGATCTCAGTGGGGATTTGAAATTGACTCTGTCATACAATGGTGATGATCTGGAAGGAATATGCTATGACCCTCGCGATAACTCTGTGTGGATTATTGAAGAGGGGCGAGGCCAACTGATACATCTGTCTGAATCAGGAAATTTGATTACTCAGACAGACGTTGATTATCCACTGGATAGCAAGAGCGGTCTTGAAGGTGTTGCCTACGAAGCCTCGACACATTCATTTCTGATTCTAAAGCAAAAGGATCCAGCCGTTATCATTCAGATCGACTCAAACCTGGTCACTCAGAATTCAAAACAAATTAATTTTGCATCAGATATCTCCGGGATTTGTCCTGGACGAAACACAGGAGAGTACCTGATCCTCAGTTCGGAAGACAAGCGCATGTTTGAATGGTCCTGGGAACGAGGTCTCATAGCAACCTACCGGTTTGACATTAAACAGGCTGAAGGGGTTGCATATGATCAGGACACAGATCGTATTTACATTGTTTGCGATGCTGATGCTATCCTCTATATCTACAATTTTCCTGAAGCGTGAGTAATATCGCCTTTGAGTGACAGCATCATCATATCTGCCTGTCTTCTGGGTGAGGCTTGCCGTTTTGATGGTCAGGGAAAAGCCCGAGCAGAAATAATTGAATTACTTGCTGGTCGTGAAGTCCTCGCTGTCTGTCCAGAAGTGGAGGGCGGGCTCCCTATCCCACGTCCCCCAGCAGAAATAAAAGGGAATAGTGTGCTCCGTGAGAATGGAGAAGATGTGACCAAAGCGTTTGAAATGGGAGCTGAGAAATGTACATCAGCGGGGTTGGCAGCTAACGCTTCATTGGCAATTCTGAAAAGTCGCAGCCCTGCCTGTGGATGTGGGCAGGTGTATGATGGCTCATTTTCCAAAACACTCATTTCAGGCGACGGTATATTCACCCGACTGCTGAAGCAAAAGGGGATCGAATGTATCTCGGACGAACAATTCCTGGCTTATTCGGATAATCATTAACAAATAAATTAGTACGGACGCTATGCATAGCTTCCCCACATGCTTCCAGAAAAAATATTCCATAGCTATTTTGTGAAATACTCATTTTGTAACCAACAATCGCTCCCCGTCTCAAAGACTTGTGAACTGAAACAATTGACAACGGAATAATTAGACATGGTGCTTGTGCAGGTACCCTGAAAGGGAGAAAAAATGACTGAGAATTTGACAAAACAAGATTTCCT
>JABMOT010000289.1 GCA_013202385.1 Fidelibacterota bacterium | reverse complement strand
CGCAACTCGATTTTAGCCAGTATTTCAGCTTTTCTATACATCAGACTATTCTTTCTTGGGTTTTCCAGTCTTGCGGTTTTGCAGCCAATCGCCTAATTCTTCCACCAGCACGAATATGGCTGCGATCAGAGCTTGAATCCCTCGGCCGGTCATGCCCGGGCACCACTCAAGCGGTATTGCTGGGCAAACAACTCATGCAATCCCAGATGTTTTTCCATAATGGACTGAGGCGGGGCACTTTTCAGGGATTCTGTGAATGCATTATATAAACTCCACGCGGTCCGGGGCTGGAAATCCGCATAGCTGGGATTTTGCCACTCATGGTGAGCAACGGGGATCTGTCTGGGTGTGATGATCCCGCGGCCATAGACCAGTCCCAGCATCCGGTGGGCGTGATCATCGTCGATTTCCTGTAAACGCATGGCTTCGGCGTCTTCCAAGATTTGTGAATAGGTCTGTTGCGAACGATAAATCCCTGACAGGGCCAGCGACTGCATATCCCTGATGACATTCAAGGTATGTTTTCTTAAAATCGTGATATCCCCGCACAAAGCCAGATTATCACAAACCAGTACAGATGCTCCCACTGCGATGCCTAGCGACATGCTCCGGTCATAGCTGTTACGAAAGCCGATGGAGAGTCCCATGGCAGTGTTGCTTGATTTGAAGGTGTGAACGCCGAACATCTTGTTGCCTTCAGCAGCCAGGCCATAGTGGCTTGATGCATGAGAGAAATTGGGCAACAGATTTTCCGCCATTTCCACCAGCATGCTTGAAAGCTGTTCGTGTGGAACGGGTTGATAGGTTCTGGTGGCAAGGGGCACTGGAATCGCCCGGATATCGTCAAGTGTCGCGGCTCTGCTATCGCCACTTAGTAATAGTGTCATTTTAAATGACCTCCCTTGGTTTGGTTTTATTTTGTTAATGCATGGATATGGAAGAAAAGGCGCAAAAAGCCTTTTCTATGGGGGTGTTGGAACCTGGTTTTAGAGGTTGTTGTTATCGGCGAAGGAATAGTACTCGCTGCCGATGATGATATGATCGAGCAGGTCGATGTCCACAGTTTCCAGGGCCGCCTTTATTTTCTTGGTGATGGCGTAGTCTGATGAACTGGGAATGTCTCTACCACTGGGGTGGTTATGTGAAATAATCACGGATGTGGTTGCGGGATAATCAAGCAGAATCGATTTGACCAACTCTCTGGGGTAAACGGCAGAAGTCGCTATGGTTCCGGTGAATAGCACCCTGGTATCAATGATCTCATGCTGGGCATTCAGGCAAATCATGACAAAGCTCTCTTTGTATTTTGATTCTGCATAAAAACCGCGCAAATGATCAGCAGTCGTTCTGGCGCTTAACAATCGGGCACCGGCCTTCAAGGTGTAACGTTTGACATATTCCTCCCTGATTGCATCATCAGATAGTTTTTCTAGATTTTGGCGCATTTGGTTCTCCTTTTTTTTGGTTCACAGCACAATCACAGGCCTATTGGTCTGCTCCGTTAATGGTCGTTATGGTGTAGGGGTGTTTGAATCAGAGGTTTTTAAAGATTGAAGCCTATTCTCTCCTCATATTACATATACGTCTTTTTGGTGAATTTTTGCACTCACAACCCGCTCAGCAGACTCTGGTGGGGCTTCCTGATTGGCTTTGTGGGGGTTTTTCTCTGGTTTTTAGAGAAGCGTTTCTGCTACTCTACATATCGTCAGAAATGAGGATTTTTTTCCAGTGAAATAGGTCCCCAAGATTCGCTACTTTTGGGTTGTAGCTTGCAGTTCGCCGTAATCCGGTTTGCACTGCCTGGTTAAATGCCTATACCCTTGGGTTCAATAGGCGTTGATTGGGTAATTTCATAAATCAAGATTAAAGATGCTGTATTGAGGGTGATATATTTAGTTATCTGTCTAGTTTTTTGCACAGTTTACTTGACATATTATTTATCTTCGTTAACTTGCTATTAGTTGTAAGATCGAGAGAGAGTATCATGAAGGTAGCAGAAATAATAACAAAAATAATTAAGGATATGAAGGAAGGTACGGCTTTCGGATACGCGCAACTTCTCGTTGGGTCCGATCAATTTAGCGCTTCTGCCAAGGCGTTAGAGAGGCTTGTCGCGAAAGGGAAGATAAAGAGAGTCTCGAGGGGTAAATTTTATAAGCCCAGGCAATCAGCATTTGGGGAATTACGACCAAGTGAAGATGGAATCCTGGAGCTGTATTTATATTCTCAAAATAAGAGAATTGCCTATATCACGGGGACAGCGCTCTATAATCGGATGGGCTTAACAACCCAGGTTCCTAAAACGATTAAAGTGGCTAGCAGGGATAAACGGATTTCAGTAAACAATGGAAGTCTCCGAGTAAGGCCAGCGAAAAGCTATGTGAACGTTACGGATGACAATTTTTATTTACTTGAATTGCTTGATGCCATAAAAGATTTTTCAAATATTCCTGATCTGGACAAAAAGATGGGGATTAAATATTTAAAAAGCCGTTTGAGCGATTTAAATAAAAAGGGGAAATCTCAGATCATCAAGTATGCCCTAAATTACCCACCACGAGTAAGGGCGTTGCTCGGGGCCTTGTTTACTGAGCTTGGATATATCCAGAATATTGACGCATTACGCAAGAGTCTTAACCCGCTAACGGTATTTAAGCTTGGCATCAAAGAGGAGTGGCTAAATAGCGCTCCTCTGTGGAGTACTATTTGAAACTACACATAAATAGAGAGCTATTCCAAGATGCAATCCTAGCCGCAGCACAACATTTCGAGATTCCCGAAATCTACGTAGAAAAAGACTATTGGGTGACAGTGGCTTTATACGAGATATTCCATTCAAAGATGGCTGAAGAATCAGTTTTCAAGGGTGGAACAGCACTTTCAAAATGTCATAAACTTATCGAGCGTTTTTCCGTCGTCTTAGTTTGATTGAATAGAAATTAGGTAGCGAATAATTTGATGACCAGTTAGATCTGAATTATTATATAGCAGTATCTATTCACATGAATTCTAACATCACACAAAATTACTTCAGGGTTGAGAATACTGAGAACATTACCCGGTGAGGTTGTTGTTATCGGCGAAGGAATAGTACTCGCTGCCGATGATGATATGATCCAGCAGAAT
>JABMOT010000288.1 GCA_013202385.1 Fidelibacterota bacterium | reverse complement strand
CTTTGGGACAAAAATTCAGAAAACAGCATCAGCAGTTTTTCTACTGACACGGATATTGGCAGATGGCATTCGCTTTCTCGCAACAGCGGTTATTGTTCAAGTAGTCACAGGCTGGTCGCTGCCAGTAGCGGTAATTATCATTGGTGTCGTTACGGTGATTTACACCTTGATGGGTGGGATTCGAACCGTTGTATGGGTTGATAGCTTTCAGTTTGTCCTCTACCTGGGCGGCGGGTTGGTTGCGGTGTTCTATATTCTGGCACATAGCGATGCCAGTTTTTCAACGATGATGGGCCAGCTCAATGATGCTGGAAAGCTGGATGTCGTGAGGTGGGGCTGGAATCTATTCTCAAATCCCTGGTTGTTCTTTTCTGCAGTCTTTGGGGGAATGCTACTCTCCTTTGCTTCCCATGGCGCTGATTATATGATGGTTCAACGGGTACTTTCAGTCCGCAATCTCGAGGGAGCGAGAAAGGCTATGATCGGCAGCGGCATCTTTGTGTTTATACAATTCGCTGTATTTCTCCTCGCCGGTTCTCTGATATATGTTTATCTGGGTGGTATTGAACTGGAAAAAGATCGGGAATTTTCAACGTTTATTGTGAATGAACTTCCAACGGGCTTAAAGGGCTTATTATTGGCCGGTGTTCTTTCTGCCGCCATGTCAACCTTGAGCTCATCGATCAACTCGCTGGCTTCTTCCACAACCGTAGATTGGATCGGTAAGGATGTCTCGATTAAGACATCACGCATAATCAGCTTAGGTTGGGCCGTTGTGCTTATTGGAATAGCCCTGGTTTTTGATGAGTCGGATAAAGCAATTGTCGTCATGGGTCTGGAGATCGCTTCATTCACATACGGTGGGCTGTTAGGACTGTTTCTGCTGACTAAGATTGATAAGGATTTTTCACAGATAAGCTTGATGACAGGCTTGGTTGCCTCCATGGCAATCGTTTTTGTCTTGAAAAGTTTCGGCCTTGCCTGGACCTGGTTTATAGGCTTCTCAGTCTTGACAAACCTGATTGTCGTCTATGCTGTGGATTGGGTCTTAAAGCTCAAGTCAGATCGCTGATAGGTGACGATTCTACCTGTTTTGGATGGGAAACTTTAAACCCAGTTCGCGTTTATCAAAGGCTTACCTGCCAGTGATTATCAGAACAATCACAAGAACGAAGGTCAACAACCAGGAATTTAAATAATGCTGCAGATGTAAGCCCAGCAACAACAGTATATCACGCTCAAGAGCAGGCAAGTCCTGGGTGGAACTTTCGATGGTTCCAGAGCGATGCAAAGGATTATCAACCCTGAAAATCAGTTGTTCTGAAGCCGCGTTGTCTTTTATCCAGCTCCAGGCTCCCCGAAAGAGGTCAAAGGATCTGAAATAATAGGTATTCCCGTCAACAATTTCCAGCTTGCTGCGCTGGAAATCTTTCCAGTAAAAGTCCAAGCTCCCCAAGGTTTTCTCCGTGGCAGCATCATAAATGACCAATTTCATATTCGCTTTACCATTTGATCTGAAGCTAAGTTTTCGGTTACCAATTTCTGCGGATCCCTCGGGACTCCAGATTCCATTGCGTATAATTTTCCCAATGAGTTTGGTACTATACTGAAAACTATAGGTCCTTGGTGACGCGGTTTCCTTCTTCCAACTAAAAATGTTGCGATCAATCATCTTGGTTACTCCCTTATCCTTTTGTCATCCAGCGCATAATATTGGAAAATTTGAGCGGGACGCCTTGCATAAGAATTGCTGCTCGGAAAATACGAGATCCAGCCCAGACGACGAGCAGAGTGAATAATAAAACACCCATTAATCCTGCCCAGGGCTGCCAGGCTGGGATGGTTACGGGACTGGCCAGTCTCAAGGTCATCACCATGGGTGTAAATGGCGGGATCAATGAAAGCCAGGTAGAAAATGTTGACAGGGGTTCTTTGAGAACGGGCATCATGACAAACATGGGAATCATCATTGGGAACATGGCTGGGAAAGATAGGGATTGGGCATCCTTAGCATCATTGGCAACCGATCCCAGGCTGGTCATAAGTGCACCCAGCATAAAGAGTAGCAGGACTAGATTGACTACAAACCAGGGGAAAATATCATAAGGTATATAGGCTTCAAATCCGCGCCACTGCATAAAAAGAGTTCCGCCACCCAGATAAACCAGCGTACTTGTTAGTGCTACAGCAAGCCCGCCGAGAATTTTACCTAACATAAACTGGAAAGGGGTGATTGATCCCAGAATAACCTCCACAATTCTTTGAGTTTTTTCCTCCATAACGGCACTGAGTTGAGGCATGGCGCCCATCATGGACATCATAAACATGAGCATCATCATCACCAGCGGAACTGCAATGGCTCGTATCTCATTGCTGGCCCCAGCATCAATAATATTGCCATCATCATCTACAGTAAGTAAACCTTTAGCGCTTATCCATGACCAGGCAAAGAGGTCAGGAATGTCAGCCTCATCAATACCAGCCTGTTCGAGTCTAAGTCGTCGAAGGTGGTTATTAATTGGGTCACGTAGCCAGTTTCGAATATCATCCAGCGCTGCACTTTCGGCATGATAATCAGCAAAAGCATTTTCAGGATCCCCGACAGGATGAATAATTGACGAACCAATATGAAGGAAAGCATGGAGATCGCCGGATCTAACACGATCAGACAAAACACCTAATTGGAGCGTCAGGTTATGCTCTGGTTCAACAAACTCGATGTTATAGATGGGTTGTACCTGGCTACTATCTTCTGGGCTGAAAATATGTTCGGTGTTCCTGATACGGGCTTGTTCCATGAGAACTTCGCTAAATTGACCCGTTTCATCAATTACGACGATACGCCTTTCGCGTATGTCAACATGGTCTTTTAAAAGCATCATGGCAATCATACTGCCGCTCATAAAAACAGGCAGCATCACCAGACCGACAATAAAGCCTTTTGTTCGAACAGCGGCTAGATATTCGCGGGTGGCAAGACGTAAAACCTTATACATGATTCACCTCCTTGGCGCTGGCAATCCGCACGAAAATATCATGAAGTGATGGTTTCATGAGTTCAAAACTCAGAAGTATATTTGTCGTCATTAATTCTTTGAGAATATCCTGAGGATCAATATCAGGTGAAATTCTCAATTCCTGGGTTCGACCAAAATCATGAACATTTTCAACCCCCTGAATATGTTTCAGTCCAGAGGTTTTATTTTCACAGCGAATACGGAGGGTGTCATTACCGTATTTATCTTGAATTTCGTTTAGGGTTCCATCGAGAACCTTTTTACCTTTATGAATCATAAACACATAATCGCAGACCTTTTCAGCAGTAGCCATGTCATGGGTGCTAAAAATGATGGTGGCGCCATTGCGTTGTAGTTCGAGCATTGCTTTTAATAAGGTGTCAGTATTTACAGGATCGAGACCGCTAAAGGGTTCATCTAGAATAACAAGCTCGGGGTTTGAAACAACGGTTGCAATGAATTGAACCTTTTGGCTCATACCCTTGCTTAACGCTTCAACTTTTTTATTACCCCATTCACTGAGATCCAGTTTTTGCAACCAGATATCGACTTCAGAGCTAACACGATGACCTGTTTTTAATTCGCCGTAAAAGTTAAGCAGTTCGCGAATCTTCATTTTTTTATACAAACCGCGCTCTTCAGGTAAATAACCAATTCTATCATTATCAATGGAATTCCGAGGATGATTCAGGATTTGAATGTCACCGCTATCAGGATAGAAAATATTCATTATCATTCGGATGGTTGTGGTTTTACCAGACCCATTAGGACCGATGAATCCATAAATGCTACCTTGAGGGACTTCAAGGGATAATTGGTCCACGGCAGTGCAGCCGTTGAAAGATTTGGTAATGTTGTTAAGAGACAGCGCGATCATTAAAATCATCCTTCTGTTGATTCCCAAAAATGTATAGGTGCAGAACAATATAAACGCGGCGTGGAGAAAATCCTCCGTTTCGTCAGTGAATCGCAAAAAGGATTGACAAACAAGTCGAAAACAGGGGTACCGGATATAGCCGAAAAAGAGGGGCTATAAATGAATATTGCTAATTATAACTAACACGAAAAGAAACAACCGAGCGGCAGTTTTATTAAAACTATATCCTGTTTTAATAAAACAATAGTCAACAGTGCCTTGAGCTTGCCCTGTCCACTTTGGGTTGCCGAAGAGAAACAGAACGGCGCACTGTTTGGCCACGAGGCCGGAGTGCACGTATATGCGTATGCGAAGAGGTAGTGGTGTGTCCTCTTCTGAAAAAACAAATATTCGCGCAACAGTTAATCGAAAGCATGGAAAAAGCCCGAAGGGGCTAACACGCCTATAAAGTGGGAGCGGTGATAGGAAGGCTTCACGTAGTTCAGTAAGAGCATCTAGAGTGACTGAATAGTCAGTATGACTAAAAAGTGTTTGGGGGTCGGGTAATGTTCTTGAAGATAAATACAAATAATCACTAAACATATTTCCTATATCCTTGTATATACTGGCTTAACAATACGACCACCAAGTCGGTAATGGTAGTGTCCGGCAGGTCATTTATTAATCGGTTAATGAGGGATGCTGTTGATAACTATTTCTCAAACAGTTTATTTGTAGTTAAAAAACGTTCAGATTAGGGGTTTTGGAATAATGCTTAAGCTTGGAAGTTATGCTTAGAGCGGTTCCAGTAGCATCAGCAGGTGCACAACCTAGCACTGTCCAGATGATGTCCCATATTTCAGGCAAAAGCTACCACGCTCCGATCGAGAGACAAAATTGAGCCCAAGAAAATGTAAATTGCACTTCCAGCAGGGCTCTTCCCCAAATATCTTAAAAGTTTGAATAGAGGATTTTATGCGAAGTGATAAATTAGTTATACATGGTGCTCGCGAGCACAATCTGAAAAATATAAACCTAGAACTCCCAAGAGATAAATTCATTGTTATCACCGGACTTTCCGGATCTGGAAAAACTTCATTAGCGTTTGATACTATTTACGCAGAAGGTCAACGTCGATATGTCGAATCCCTATCTGCATATGCCCGACAATTTCTTGGGTTAATGGAGAAACCGGATGTGGACTATATCGATGGTCTTTCACCCGCCATTTCAATTGAACAAAAATCAGCAGGTAGAAATCCACGTTCAACCGTAGGGACAGTTACAGAAATACATGACTACTTGCGTCTGCTTTTTGCCAGGATAGGACGACCTGAATGTTATAACTGTAGACGACCCGTCACGCGACAAACAGTCCAACAAATCGTTGATTCAATACTTAATCTAAAAATGGATGCTAACATACAAATCCTCTCACCCATCGTTCGTGGCCGTAAGGGTGAATTCAAAGAAACCTTTAAGGAAATTAAAAGAGAAGGTTTTGTTCGAGTCCGGGTTAATGGAAAAATATTGGAAGTCGCCAGAGCTATCACTCTTGATAAAAATAAAAAACATAAAATCGAGATTGTTGTAGACCGACTTGTTATCAATGAAGAGTTTAAAGATAGATTAACTGACTCGGTTGAGCTTGCTTTAAAACATGGTTCGGGAATGGTTATTGTGGACGTCGTCGGTGAAGAAGAGCATGTTTATTCCGAGCACTATGCCTGCCCTTATTGTGAAATCAGTTATCCCGAATTAGAACCACGTTTATTTTCATTCAATGGTCCATACGGTGCATGTCCCAGCTGCGATGGATTAGGAATGCAGACAAGCATTGATGTCAATTTACTGGTGCCCGACAAACGTAAGACATTACTCCAGGGTGCAATTGCCCCTCTTGGAGAACAACCCAGAGGTAATTGGTACGCAGCAATTCTTAAAAGTCTGGCACTTCATTTTAATTTCAAGTTCACCCAGCCATGGAATACGCTGAGCGAAGAAGCTCAAACTGCCATTTTGAGAGGTACAGGCAATAAAAAGATAAAAATGGCCTATGAGTCTGATCGCTGGAAAGGTGAATATGAAGGGGGTTTTGAGGGCGTTATACCAAATCTTGAACGCCGATATAAACAAACCACATCACCAGGTATTAGAAAATGGGTTGAAGGTTTTATGAGTTCATTACCCTGCGAAGATTGCGGAGGGTCAAGGTTGAGGATTGAAGCGAACCATGTGTTTCTAGGAAAAAAAAGTATCACAGAGCTGAGTTTCCTTCCAATTAAGGACTTGCAGGTTTTTTTTGATAAATTAAAACTTTCCTCAACAGAAGAACAAATTGCAAAACAAATTCTGAAAGAGATTAAGGAAAGATTAAGTTTTCTTGTCAATGTTGGTCTCGATTATTTAAACTTATCCCGAAAGTCAGGAACCTTATCAGGTGGAGAGTCTCAGCGCATCCGTTTGGCAACCCAGATTGGCTCTCAATTGGTTGGCGTTTTATACATTTTGGATGAACCATCGATTGGGCTTCACCAGCGTGATAACCGCAGACTCATTGAGACCCTTAAACATTTACGAGATCTCGGAAACACGGTCCTTGTGATTGAACACGACCAGGAAACCATGGAAGAGGCAGATATAATCGTGGACATGGGTCCTGGAGCAGGAGAACATGGTGGCGAAATAGTTGCAATTGGTCCACCGCAGACTTTTTTGAAAAACAAGAATTCTCTTACAGCAAAATATCTAACGGGTGAACGCTCAATTCCAATCCCATTGCAAAGGCGGGTGGGAAAAAACAGTAAAATCACATTGACCGGTGCGCGCGGGAATAATTTGCGGAATCTTACGTTGGATTTCCCGCTAGGCAAGTTCATTTGTGTGACAGGTGTTTCAGGCTCGGGAAAATCATCCCTCATCAATCAGACGCTTTACCCGGCAATGGCCAGATCCGTTTACAATACGAAGATCACATCCTTGCCTTACGATCGGGTTGAAGGGTTGGCGTATATCGACAAAGTGGTAAATATTGACCAGTCCCCGATTGGGCGCACCCCCCGCTCAAATCCGGCGACTTATACCGGCTCCTTCACGTTTATCAGGGATCTTTTTTCTCAATTGCCGGAAGCAAAACTCAGAGGCTATAAACCTGGTCGGTTTTCATTCAATGTGAAGGGCGGGCGTTGTGAGAGTTGCCAGGGCGACGGTATTAGAAAGATAGAAATGCACTTTCTTCCAGATGTCTATGTTCAGTGTGAGGACTGCAAAGGGAAACGCTATAACCGGGAAACACTCCAAATTCAGTACAAAGCCAAAAATATCGCGGAGATACTTGATATGTCCGTGGAGGAAGCTTATGGTTTTTTTAAGGCAATACCTTCCTTGAAACGTAAGCTTAAAACCTTGGTCGATGTTGGTCTGGGATATGTCAAGTTAGGGCAGCAGGCAACCACTCTTTCAGGTGGAGAAGCGCAACGCGTGAAGTTGGCCAGCGAGTTAAGTCGGGTCGGAACCGGACGAACTTTCTATATACTTGATGAACCAACCACAGGTCTACATTTTGAAGATGTAAATATGCTGCTAACGGTTCTGAATCGACTCGTTGATAAGGGTAACACCGTTTTGGTCATCGAGCACAATCTCGATGTTGTTAAGTCAGCGGATCATATAATCGATCTGGGACCAGAAGGGGGCGACGGTGGTGGTGAAATCCTGGCCTCTGGAACACCTGAGGCAGTCATAAAGGTCGAGCGATCTTATACAGGTCATTATCTAAAAGAAATGCTCCATAAGAAGTAAAGGTATTTCAGCCGATATGATCAAACAGAACTTGATAATATTTTATGTTACAGATCAGAAAGCAGCAATGCTGTTTTATAAAAGCATATTGGATTCAGATCCGAGTTTGGACGTGCCCGGCATGACGGAATTCAAAATCGGCAGCGATTCACGATTGGGATTGATGCCACTTGCAGGCGCTAAAAAATTGCTAAGTGAAGAATGGTTCCCAATGGGAAGTAAAGCGTTCCCCATGGCAGAATTGTATCTGTCGGTTGATAACGCAGAAGGATATTTGGATAGAGCGATAAAGGGCGGAGCAACTCTGATCCAAAAAGTTGAAAATAGAGATTGGGGCGATCGGGCAGGATATTGTTTGGATCCAGATGGTCATGTCCTGGCCTTCGCTGAGGCCTTATAAATAGGACAGTTAAGGTCATTTCAAGCTGCTGGAAGAGGCGAAGCCTTCCCTTGGAAACAGCCCTCCTCGCCGACTATATTTGCCGGCACAATTTTGCGTGAATTGATTTGGCTAGAAAAAAATTGAATTGCGAGCGAATAATCAAGAAATGAATGATATTACCCAGCCCCAACTATTGACTGAAGAGCAGGAATATGACCGCGCCCTGCGTCCAAAAAGTCTCGCAGATTTTGTGGGCCAAAAGGATACAGTTGACCAACTAAAAATCTTTATTGAGGCCACCAAACAGAGAAATGAAGCGTTGGATCACGTTTTACTTTTTGGACCTCCAGGACTGGGAAAGACCACTCTAGCAATGCTCGTTTCAAGAGAGTTGGGTGTGAACATAAAGATAACCTCTGGACCCGTGTTAGCTCAGGCTGCGGATCTGGCGGGATTGTTAACCAACCTGGATGAACGAGATGTCTTCTTTATCGATGAGGTCCATCGCTTAAACCATGTTGTCGAAGAATATCTTTATTCCGCTATGGAAGATTACCGCATTGATATCATGATCGATAAGGGACCCAGTGCCCGATCAGTTCAACTGAATCTTGAGCCCTTTACGCTGATTGGAGCTACGACACGGGCTGGTCTTTTAACGCCGCCCATGCGAGCACGGTTTGGGGTTGTCCTCAGGTTAAATTTCTACGAACCCGAACAATTACAAAAAATTATCATCCGATCTGCCAACATATTAAATGTGCCCATTGATGAAAATGGTGCCCTGGAATTAGCCAAACGCAGTCGCGGAACTCCAAGAATTGCCAATCGATTATTACGCCGAGCCAGAGATTATGCCCAGGTAAAGGGGAATGGCTCCATCGATCAGCGGGTCGCAAAAGAGGCTCTGGAAATGTTGAATGTGGATGAATACGGTCTGGATGATATGGATAAACGTATTCTCAGCGCTTTAATAGAGAAATTTGGCGGGGGCCCCGTTGGTCTAAACTCTCTGTCTGTGGCCGTTGGAGAAGAAGCGAATACACTTGAGGAAGTGTACGAGCCCTTTCTAATAATGGAAGGTTTCCTGGTTCGTACTGCCCGGGGGCGTCAGGCAACGCCACGTGCATACAGACATCTGGGCTTCGTTCTGAAGGCCGAATTACCCCAAACAAACCTGTTTCAACGAAAGAAAGACTAATATATGCTGTTTGATCGTGCAAAAGCTCTGACCCTCTCAGATTTCGACTACGAATTACCTGATGAATTGATTGCTCAAAATCCAACCCCTAAGCGTGACGGGTCGAAGTTGTTACTCTTGGATGCCCAGTCGGGAGAAGTTCAGCACAGCAAGTTTTCCAGCTTGGTGAATGCCCTTAATCCAGGGGACCTGCTCATCCTTAACAACACGAAGGTCTTCCCTTCAAGACTCTTTGCCCGCAAGGACAAGACAGATACTGAAATCGAGTTGTTTTTACTTAGAGAGCTTGGAAATAATCTCTGGGAGACGCTTGTAAAACCAGCCCGGAAGGTCCGTGTAGGTAACAAACTTGTTATCGGGGATAAGATCACCTGTGATGTTGTGGACAACACTGTTTCTGGTGGACGCGTCGTTCGCTTTGATAATAATGAAGGTGATTTCTATTCCATTCTGGATGAAGTTGGGCAATGGCCTCTCCCCCCATATATCGATCGTGAAGCAAATGCTGCTGATCGTGATCGCTATCAGACGGTTTATGCAAAATACCGCGGGGCTGTGGCAGCACCGACAGCCGGATTGCATTTTACGGACGCCTTATTGAATAAAATCAAGGCCAAGGGCATTGAGATTCAATATGTCACCCTCCATGTCGGCTTAGGCACCTTTCGACCTGTAAATGTAGAGGATATTACGAAACACCAAATGGATGCGGAATATTTCAATGTTCCAGAAGAAACAGTTTCTGCCATTAAAAAAGCAAAATCGGAAGGTCGACGAGTAATTGGTGTTGGAACCACTGTGGTTAGAGCTCTGGAGTCTGCAGTGATGTACCCCAGAGAACTAGAACCAGGAGATGGATGGACCAATAAATTCATTTATCCGCCGTATATATTTAGAGTTGTGGACGGGATTGTCACCAACTTCCATCAACCCAAATCGACCTTATTAATGCTGGTTTCCGCCTTTTCATCAAAAGAAAAAATACTCAAGGCTTACAAAATCGCAGTGGAAAACAAATATCGATTCTTCAGCTATGGCGATGCCATGTTCATCAGCTAAGCAGTTACTATAAATGCATAAGCACGAAGGCTCTATGACACGAAAATTCACAAATACCAATAAAGGTAAATTTGTGGTTCTTTGTGTTCCTAGTGTCTTAGTGGTTTAGTCAGCCAAATGAGCACAACAAGTATGCCTTCATCAGAAAATTTACACATCCGTATTGGTACTGGGTATGATGTTCACAGATTGGTCGTTGGACGAGATATGGTGTTGGGTGGGGTTCAAATTCCCTTTGCAAAGGGCACTCTCGGTCACTCAGATGGCGATGCACTCACCCATGCAATAGCTGATGCAATGCTGGGAGCTTTAGCCCTTGGAGATATAGGTCAACACTTTCCAGATACAGCTCCAGAATATGAAGGAGCATATTCAATAGATCTATTGAAACGCGTTGCTGAATTGTTATTGGAAAAAGGCTGGATTGTCTCAAACCTGGACGCCACCCTGGTTCTCCAGCAACCCAAAGTGATGCAATATCTGCCAGAAATGCGTCAGAAGTTAGCTGCTGCGATCAATATACCCGCTGATCAGGTTTCTGTCAAAGCTACGACCACCGAAGGGTTGGGAATGACAGGTCAGGGTGATGCCGTGGCCGCTCAAGCAGTTTGCCTTTTGTCCAAAATTCAAACTTAAGCTTTGAACAGGGATGAGTTCAGATAACACAGGGGTGCAAGATTCTGATATGTTGGTCCAAAATACTACTCAGTTGGATTTGATGAAAATAATCTGCACATATCCGTGTAAATCTGCGGCACATAAACAAAACCAACTCAAAAAGAACCATGCTAGAATCTCTTTTTAGTTATATCGAACAAGCTCCAGATTGGTTGGTATTTACCACCGTATTTTTGGCTTCATATATTGAGAATATTTTGCCACCAGTCCCTGGCGATACAATATTGGTTTTCGGTGCCTATCTGGTTGGCCGTGGAAACCTTTCATTTACAATGGCGCTCATTACGACGCTAACGGGGAGCGTGCTTGGCTTCCTCACGCTCTATGTGGTCGGATTTAGGTATGGCCGTGGATTTATGTATTCAAAACAACAGACCTGGTTTTCACCCAAAAGCCTGGCGCGAGTTGAAAGACTTTTCGAAGAGTGGGGCTACAGTGTTGTTTTGATTAATCGGTTTCTGGCGGGCTTAAGAAGTGTAATCGGATTGTTTTCTGGTATTGGGAAACTCAATATCTGGAAAGTGATTGTGCTGTCAACTATTTCAAGTTTTTTTTGGAATGGGACCCTGATCTGGTTGGGCAGCTCAATCGGTGAAAACTGGGAATTGATCGGTGTCTACCTTGATCGGTATAATACTATCGTTTCCATTTTATTAGTCGCTGTGATCGCAGCGTTTCTAATACATCGCTATCTCATTGTGAAAAAAAATCTCACCCATAAAGATGAGTAATTTTTGTATCAGAAGAAACAGTCAGCAACGGCTTTAATCCTAAGGAGAATGTGATGGAAAATGCATTGACCTGGTTTGAAATACCTGTAAAAGACATCCAAAGGGCGAAGGCTTTTTACGAGGAGGTCTTCAAATTTGAGCTCAGAGATATGGTCATGGAACATGTCAAGCTTGCGATTTTCCCTGCGACTGAAGTTTCTGGCGCCTTGATTGAAGAACCTGATTATTTGGCTCCTGAGAGAGGCGTGGTCCTTTATCTCAATATTCCTGATACCATTGAATCAGTTCTATTGAGAACGGAACAGAATGGTGGAAAAGTGGTAACGACCAAGACCTTGATTCAGGAAGATGTGGGTTGGTCTGCAGCTTTTCGTGATCTAGATGGTAATTTGATCGGTTTATACCAGTCCGTCTGACCCCTCAAGTCTTGAAGGTGAACTTCTCAAGCACAGTCTGCTTTATGCACAGAGCTCAAAAGGTACGGCAATAATTTGTGTGTCTGATGATAAAAGCACGTCTGAAATATTGTTTCATTGTTGAAAATTAGCACTATTAATATTTAATAATATCAAGAAATATCTTGCTTGAGGCCTGGTCTTGAATCAATTTATGCGCTAGAGGGCATAAATAACGATTTCACACATATATCACGTGGACCAGGTCCAGACAAATTCAGTCAGGAAAGCTATTTTCTGGTCCGTGTATCTAACCATAAAAGTTACAGGAGTTAAACATTCAATGATTAGAAAATTGGGCATGGTACTATTTACTGCAATTATTCTCATGAATTGTGGGGGTGGGGAAAAAGAAACTGCAAAAGAAGCGTCTGCTCCAAAAGTAAATCCAGATGGAATTACTGAGAATCAGCTAAAAAATGGCATTGGACCCATTGCCGCCTTCACGCTGGAGCCCCTGGATCAAGTCCTGGTAGAAAAAGGGCATGCTGTTTTTGACGTCAAGTGCGTGGCCTGTCACAAAGTCAATGAGCGTCTGGTTGGGCCACCTCTGGCAGGTGTAACTGTTAAAAGATCACCATCCTTTATTATGAACATGATACTAAATCCCGAGGAGATGGTCAAAAAACATCCCGAAGTAAAAGCCATGCTGGCTGAATTTTATGTCCCCATGACTTTTCAAAATGTTACTGAAGAGGATGCGCGAGCAATTCTTGAATATTTAAGAACTCTGGAAAAAATTTAACACTTCGATAGTCGAAGTACGTATCTATTAATCTATACGTAGGAGGAAAGCGTATGAATAAAACAACGATGAGAGTGATTGGTGTAATCCTGGTAATTGCAACCTTTCTAATCATTTCAGAATGTTCAAACAAAGAGAAACCACTTCTGGGTTCAAGCGATGCGGCTTCAGCCGTCTATGTTGCCCCAGGCGATTATGATGAGTTTTATTCATTCATGTCGGGTGGTTTTAGCGGTCAGGTATCCGTTTACGGCCTGCCCTCTGGACGCCTTTTTAAACAAATCCCGGTGTTTTCAGTTTTTCCTGAGAACGGATATGGGTTTACTGAAGAGACCAAGGGCATGCTCCAGACAACTTTTGGACAAATCCCCTGGGATGATGCCCACCACCCTGAGCTTTCTCAGACCGATGGGGTGCCCGATGGCCGCTGGTTATTTATCAATGCTAACAACACGACTCGTGTCGCTCGCATTGATTTGAAGACCTTTGAAACAGCCGAAATTATTGAAATACCAAATTCTGG
>JABMOT010000287.1 GCA_013202385.1 Fidelibacterota bacterium | reverse complement strand
TGAGAGGACTGGAGGAAAGTAATGAACAAAGTAAATAACCTGGTTGCCGACCAGCTAAAAACTGACCTGCCCGATTTCAAGCCAGGTGATACTGTTTCAGTAGATGTAAAAGTCATCGAAGGCCAGAAAGAAAGAATTCAGGTTTATGAGGGTCATGTCATTGCACGTACGGGCAAGGGCATCACTGCAACTTTTACGGTTAGAAAAATTTCAAATGGTATCGGAGTCGAGAGAATATTCCCGCTCCATGCACCTACTGTTGCAGGTGTGACCGTGCTGCGGCGCGGTAAAGTACGTCGCGCGAAGCTCTATTATCTTCGCAACCTGCGCGGTAAAAAGGCCAGAATCAAAGAAAAGAGAGAATTCTAGGATTTTAGCTCTTGGATCAATTGATCCATGCAATTTTAAAGGCTGTCCTCAGGGCAGCCTTTTTTTTATCCCTACCCCGCAATAGTCAAGTCTAATAGAAGCTAGTACGACCGCGCTCTAAATTATTATGGCATTTAAGGTCACTGACAATTAAGGTGCATCCATGCTGGAAAATCTGACATTCCTGAATCTTGTTGCAGTGTTATTTATTGGTGCCAGTGCAGGCTTTATCAATGTTTTGGCAGGCGGCGGATCATTTTTAACCCTGCCCCTCCTCATCTTTTTGGGGCTCCCACCCAATCTGGCCAATGGAACCAACCGACTGGCTATCCTGATGCAAAACACATTTGCTGTGGGGAACTTCATCAAGCGAAAAGTATATCCCGGTCAATTCGCATTGAAGGCAGCCTTGTACGCGGTGCCTGGGTCTATTATTGGCGCCTGGTTGGCAACCCTCGTAAGTAATGAACAATTTAAAATCAGCCTGGCCATGGTTATGATAATAATGTCCTTATTTACCCTGTTCACATCAAATAAACAGAGTGGGGACCCGATTAATCCAGAAGACTATATGGACAGCTGGATGGGTCCTGGTGTGGCCTACTTTTTTGTCGGGCTCTACGGTGGCTACATTCAAGCAGGCGTGGGATTTCTGGTCTTGTCCGTCTTACTCTGGCAAAATATCAACCTGGTTCATGGAAATGCAGTCAAGCTGACGATTATTTTTTTCTTTACGGCAGTGGCGCTGCTCATCTTTGCCTGGAATGGCCAGGTAAATTGGGGTATGGGAGTTATACTGGGCGTCGGGAATATGATGGGTGCCTGGTTGGGAACTCATGTGGCTATTAAAAAAGGCCATAAATTTATTAAACATGTGGTAACCATTGCTGTCATCTTTTTTGCGATTAAACTATTGTTCAGCAATTAATCCTGATACCTAGGTTTATTACTCGGAGTTGCATTGAATAAAAGTCCAAATAAGCAGCTGAATTTTTCTGAATTGCCCAGCATAGACGCCTTGCTGCTATTGGTGGCTGATTTTGAACTCCCACACGCTCTTAAAAAGACGCAAGCCAGGCAACTGTTGATCGAAAACCGGCAAGCTATAATGAAGGGGAAAGCCGTTGATGTTGAATCGCTTGGTACTGCACTGAAAGCACGCCTTCAAAAAGTTCAATACTCATTGCGAACCGTAATCAATGGAACTGGGATTGTGATCCACACAAACCTGGGCAGAGCTCCTCTCAGCCAAAACATGGTCACAGAACTGGAAATTCTGAAGGACAGCTATTTAAATCTTGAACTCAATCTGGAGGATGGGAGCAGAGGGAATCGTCAAGACCATTTGCGCCCCTGGATTCAGGCATTTACCGATGCTGAAGATGGCCTGCTTGTGAATAATAATGCAGCTGCTGTGCTTTTGGCTCTAAACTCCCTGGCGGATCGCAAAGAAGTTATCATCAGCCGTGGTCAACTTGTAGAGATTGGAGGCAGCTTTCGAATCCCAGATATTCTTAGAAAGGCCGGTTCAAAATTGGTGGAAGTCGGCACGACGAACAGGACCCATCTCAAGGATTATGAGGCAGCGATCACATCCCGAACCAGACTGTTACTTTGGGTACATACCTCTAATTACAAGATTACGGGCTTCACCAAAGAAGTATCCCTCACAGATTTAGTTTCCCTCGCTAAACAACACAATATACCAGTCATGGCTGATCTGGGAAGTGGCGCATTGATTTCTATTAAGCAATTCGGGCTTCAGCACGAACCCCTGGTCTCAGAGGTCATTAAAACTGGAGTTGATGTTGTGACCTTCTCAGTGGATAAGCTCCTGGGAGGGCCACAGGGCGGTATTATAGCCGGTAGTCATGCCCTGATTCAAAAGATCGAAAAGAATAGCCTCCTGCGGGCTTTGCGGCCTGATAAAGCCCAAATTCTGCTAACTTTACAGGCCTTTAAAGCCTTTACCCACGGATGGGATAGCGTTCAAGAAATTCCAGTATATCGGGATCTCCTCACCAGTACAAAGAGTCTAAAATCCAGGGCAAATGATATCATAAAAAAAGTGAAGCATAATAAGCTGACTTTAGCGGTAGTGGATACTCAGGCTCAAGTCGGTTCAGGTGCATCTCCCTCGGAACTCATGGCCTCTGTAGGTATCACTATCCAACATAGCTCAATGAAATCCAATAAAATTTCAAGTTGTCTTCGAGCCCATTTTCCGGCGATCATGGGGCGCATTAACGAAGACCTATTCATTCTTGATCTTAAAGCAGTTCGGGACACCGAAGATCAAGACATTATTCAGGCACTGAACAACCTAAATTAAGTAGATTTCTGACTAGCTTCAAATTTCAAGAATTTAATTTCAAAATCGAGGAGACCTCAAAATGAACGCTTCTTCAGTCTGGCAAGCACGTATGAAGGCAATGGGTCCAGGTCTCCTATGGGCTGGTGCGGCTATCGGTGTTTCACACCTTGTCCAGAGTACACGAGCGGGTGCCAGCTATGGCTTCGCCCTGGTCTGGGTTGTTATTGTCGCCAATTTGTTCAAGTATACTGCCTTCGAATTTGGACCTCGCTATGCTGCGGCCATGGGCGAAAGTCTGCTGGAAGGGTATCAGCGCGTTGGAAAATGGACCCTGACAATATTTTTGATCCTCACCTTTGGAACAATGTGGACCCTTCAAGCTGCAGTAACAATTGTAACGGCTGGATTGGCGAACAAAATATTTGGCACGACCCTCAGTCCCCTTGGATGGAGTGCTGTGCTCCTCATCATTTGTGCCGGCATCCTGACTATCGGAAAATATCCTTTGCTGGACAAATTGATCAAAGTCATTATCATTGTCCTGACACTGTCTACCCTATTTGCTGTTATCGTTGCGCTGGGACACGGCCCTACGGCAAGAGTTGATTTTATCGCCCCAGAGGTCTGGACAGTGGCAGGTATTTCTTTCATCGTCGCCCTGATGGGGTGGATGCCGTCAGCCATTGATATCTCTGTCTGGCATTCTCTCTGGACCATTGAGCGAAAAAAAGAAACAGGTTCAGCTCCTTTATTGAAAGACGCTCTGTTTGATTTTCGGCTGGGCTATTTTGGAACCGCCATTCTGGCACTCGGTTTTCTGAGTCTGGGAGCCCTGATTATGTATGGTTCAGGTGAAAATTTTGCACAATCGGGTGGGGCTTTTGCAGGTCAGCTTTTGAGCCTCTATACATCCACACTGGGTGAGTGGAGTTATCTTCTGGTGGCCGTCGCGGCATTCACAACCATGTTCAGCACTACGCTAACAGTTACTGACGCTTTCCCTCGCGTCCTTTCGCGATCGACAGAACTGGTCTTTCCTGGAAAATTTCAGGGAAAAGATAACAAGCAGTTGTACTGGATCTGGATGCTCATCGTACTTGGGGGAGGATTGGTAATTATTGGGCTTTTCTTGAAAGGGATGACCCTGCTCGTGGATCTCGCAACCACCATTTCTTTTCTGACTGCTCCCATACTCGCCTATATCAATTACCGCGCAGTAACGGGTGATTGGATGCCTGAAGGAACAAAGCCGGGACCAAAGCTGAAACTGTTTAGCTTGATAAGCATCATCTTCCTGACTGGCTTCGCGCTCTTCTTCCTGGTATGGAGATTCATCGTTTAGTAAGGGATTTTATTCATGAACCACAAACACACTAAGACACGAAGAAACACCAGTCAATTTAATCGATTTGGTAAATCTCTTTTTTGCCTTCACAGCTTTGTGCTAGATAAAAAATCCGTGCTCTCTGCGCCCTCTGTGGTTAGTAACTAATGCACAAAGTTATCGGTCTGGCAGGTCATATTGACCATGGGAAAACTGCGCTGGTAAAGGCACTCACTGGTGTGGATACTGATCGTTTGGCAGAAGAAAAACGCCGGGGTGTCACCATTGACATCGGAATTGCCTTCTACAGCGATGGTGTCACCTTTATTGATGTGCCTGGCCATGAAAAATTTATCAAAAACATGGTCACTGGTGTCAGTACAGTGGATGCCGCCATGCTGGTTATTGCCGCCGATGATGGTGTCATGCCCCAAACCCGGGAACATCTTGATATTCTCCAAATCCTGGGCATAAATCGGATATTGGTAGCGCTTAACAAGTCTGATCTGGTGGATCCTGAATGGCTGGATCTGGTTGCTGATGAGATTGACGCGTATTTGACTCAGCGGGGATATGCAGGAACGACCATTATACCCGTATCTGCGGTTACAGGAGACGGGATTGAGAATCTACGGGTCGCACTGGAGAAAACAATTCAGTCCATCACCAGTCAGGATCGTCATGGCGTGTTTCGGCTACCCATAGATCGTGTTTTCTCAGTTAAAGGATTTGGAACTGTCGTCACAGGAACCGTCTTATCCCATGAACTGCGAAAGGGTCAGAGTATCGAGCTTTTCCCCCAGGAGACCGTATATCCTGTTCGGGGTTTACAGTCCCATCATCAAGATGTAGACAAGATTCAATTCGGAGATCGAGGAGCCATCAATCTGGGGGGCGCCAGTGTTGAGGAATTAGGCCGCGGAGCATTTATGGGGAGTCCAGGAATGTTCCAAACTGGGACGAGCTGGGTCGGTAAGCTTGAGGTATTGGCACATTGGAAGAAGCCTGTCAAAGAGGCGGATCGGGTTCATATTCATGTTGGAACCGGCAAGCGTGAGGCCCGAATTCATCTCCTGGAAGCAAATCAATGTGAACCGGGAAAAAGTATGCTGGCTCAATTCTTTTTTGAGGAACCAATTTCTGCAGGATTCAAAGAGAAGGTCGTCATCCGATATCTATCCCCTGAAGTGACCCTTGGCGGAGGAGAGCTCACATGGGCAGTCGACATGCGTGTGAAAAAATTGGATAGCCGCTTGAAACATTTGCGAATTCTTGATACAGATGCAGTAGACAAGCTGATCTTTGCCGCCCTGGACTTTTTTCAAAAACCATTAAATCGTCGTGATATTGCCAAATTACTAAGCGTGGCAGAATCAAAAATTCATTCAATCCTCCTAAAGCCAGAGCTGTTCAGATCCCATCAGGATTCATTTATTAAAACAGAGACCTTCGAGGTGTATCTTGCTGAAATTCAGGCCACTCTGGAGACCTATCACCAGAATCAACCGCTTGGCAAGGGACTTCCGCGGGAGCAACTTAGTTCTGCTCCAACGCCTCTCAGGGAATTCATCCTTGCTTCGGCACTCCAGGCAGGAATTCTGAAGAATCAGGGGGACCTGTGGCAAGTATCCGGCCATCAAGGGGACCTGGATGCAACGGACTCAGCGGTGCAAGCGAATATCATCAAGCTGTTCACAGAATCGAATTATGCTTCTCCATCGATGGAAACCTTGAAATCAGAACTCGATGCTCAGGGGAATGCAGTTCTCCAATGGATGATTCAAAACAAGGTTATGGTGCGTGTGGACAAGGATTTTTACCTCCTTGAGGGTCAAATCACCCATTTTTTTAAAACACTTCGCCTCTGGTTTAAATCACAACCTGAGCTTACTATTGCTCAGGCCCGTGAAATCATTCCCACAACCCGTAAATATTTACTGCCCCTGCTTAATTATGCAGAACGTAAGGGTGTGCTTATGCGGGATGGGGATATACGGCGCTGGGTCGGTGAAGAGTTATAGACTCATCAAATTGATCAGTTCAAGCTTATAACGGAAATGCATATTTGCATCAAGATCAAATGGGTCTGTCTCTCATCAGGAAAACGGGAATTGTTCCGGTCCCTACATAGCATTGGGTTAAGCCCATTTCCTTTGGAATAATCCAACCCGGATTTAAAACCGGATGGATTAAGCTGTAATAACTGCCTCTGCAGTACCTTTCAAATCCGTGTGAATCTGTGTAAATCAGTGGCTATAAATAGAATATCACCCACAAGAATGAATCACTCCGCTCCTTCCATTTCCTAATTAGTAATAAAGCACTATATTGATGCAATGTCAGCAAAGCAGACCAAAAAAGCCGAAAATACCACACCCCTCATGGTGCAATATCTTGAGATTAAATCCAAGTATCCCGATATGGTTCTGCTTTACCGCATGGGTGACTTTTATGAAACGTTTGGTGATGATGCCAAAGTGACTTCAAAAGTACTGGGAATCACGCTCACCAGTCGCTCTAATGGCAGCGCAGGAAAAGTGCCACTTGCTGGTTTTCCTTATCATGCCCTGGATGCATATCTGTA
>JABMOT010000286.1 GCA_013202385.1 Fidelibacterota bacterium | reverse complement strand
GTATCATTCCCATTTGCCACAGCCTTGTTTTATGCTATCCTACAGGCTATGGAAATGGAATCGTTATGCTGATCTATGCAAACGGATTTTGGGTTGAGGCGGACCAGGCAGTCGTTCCGTATCAAGATCAAGGCTTCCTCTATGGTGATAGCCTTTTTGAGACCATCCGTATTAATCAAGGTCAAGCTTTTCGTCTTGAAAAGCACTTAGAGCGTTTGCACAATGGCATGAATACAATCCGCATGGCCGGTGATTCCTTATTGGTTCAAATTCCGAATATACTTGAGGAATTCCTCCAGCGTAATGGAATCCGCAGTGGGTTGGTTCGGATCATCATTACGCGTGGAGTAAATAGTGGCAGCCCCTGGAGTATGCAATCTAAGCTAGCCATTTATATCTCATCCCGAGAAATAAATGAAGTTACAAAATGGCCAGTAAAAGTCGTTTTTCTCGAAGAGAAAAATTACCCGATCCTGCGCTTTTATCCTGCAATAAAATCCAGCAATTATCTTGGAAATATGTTAGCCAAAAGGGATGCAGAAGAAGCGGGTGCCTTCGAGCCTGTATTTGTGAACCGGGATGGATTTGTCACTGAATGCGCCATTCGTAATGTATTTTTCATCAAAGACAACCTTCTGTTGACGCCCTCTCTTGAGCTAGGCGTACTACCCGGTGTCATCCGTGATACTATCATGGAATTGGCAGTGCTCCGGGGGATGGAAGTACGAGAGGCCTTAATATTTAAAGATGATGTAAGGGAGATGGATGAGGCATTCATATCCAGCTCCGGTGTTGGAGTTCTCCCTGTCTACTGGGAAGGTTTCACATCCACATACCAAAAGTGTCAGGTTCTGCGAGAGGATTTGATCAAACTGTTTGAATCAGGAGTATCCAATGTCTCATAAATTTGACCCCAGCAAGTCTGATCGTTTAATTTCGCCAGAGCGCTACCAGGAATTAAAACCTGATATTCTACTGCATAGACTGGGTGCGCCTCCAGGAAGCACCATCCTTGATTTGGGCTGTGGGAACGGATTTTTTACCTTCCCCGCAGCCGTTGCCATGGGGGCTGGAATGGTCATTGCTGCCGATACTTCTGAACATATGCTGGCGTTGCTAAATCGACGTGATCCACCTGAGAATGTTCAAGTGCTTAAAGTTGAAGAAGTAAAAATGGATGTTGATACCCATTCAGTTGACGCCGCAGTCTGCTTTTTCCTCTATCATGAATTTAAATCCCCAGCTGAAAACCTGATGGAGCTTAAACGTGTTCTAAAGCAGGAGGGAAAGCTAATGATCCTCGATTGGGATCCCCTGACTGAAAGAGAGCGAGGACCATCAAAAGATCATCGTGTCTCTCAGAGCAAAGCATTGATCGATTTGAAAGCAGCTGGTTTCATCATCGATGTGGCGGAAAATTACATTGACGATGTCTGGATGATTATTGCTCATATCCCTGCCTGAACTTTGGGTTTCGAGGGGGTCAGTTGAACAAGTTAAGCATCTACTCCATCATCAGCATTGTGACTCTCGCATTCATGATGTTGCTCATGGGTTTGACCCTGAAAAACTATGGCTGGTTTGAAGATCATCACGGCCTGAGTCTGGCTGAGCGCATTCGTCGAGATTTTATCGGCAATTATGACTTCAGTAGTACCGATGTGACAATAATTTCTCGTCCCCTGATTACAATAAGTGAAAGCAAGGTGGACGGGGGCGCGGAATGGTTGACGATATCCCTCGATACTCTCCCCAGGTATCAGGTTCGAGTGAATGATTTTGAAAATAGCCAGGTTTTGTTGGAGTTGTATGTATTTGACTCAAGTGGTCATGAGCAAAGACTCGAAGGTTGCGAATTGCTGCTCATAGAAGAAGAGCCTGAACATTTTAGAGCCCAAACAATTGGCGAATTTTGTGGGCTCAAAGAAGGCTCCTCGGAGTATCTTGCCATGGATTTGTTGCTTCAGCCTTCCAGTATGTCACTTCAAATCCAATTCAGGGAGCTTGAAGATCAAACGCTCCTGAAGACGAAGAAATATTTGTTAGAGAGGATCGATTCACAATGAGTAAAAAAGATATCAAGTTCAAGCTAACGCGAACTGACCAGTCAGGCGCGCGCCGGGGACATTTTTTTACGGAACATGGAAAGGTGGAAACGCCGACCTTTATGCCCGTTGGAACCGCTGGCTTTGTCCGCTCGACCCCTATGCGGGATGTCGTAGAATCAGGGGCTCAGGTCGTCTTGGGAAATTCCTACCATCTATCCCTTAGCGAACGGTTGGAAACAGTAAAAAGAAGTGGTGGCTTACACCGCTTCATGGGGTGGGAACAAACCATTCTTACGGATTCAGGTGGTTTCCAGGTTTTTTCTTTGGAAGGTAGTGAAATCACAGAAGCTGGCGTCTCTTTCAAATTTGAAGAGGATGGCGAGAAATTATTCATTGGACCAGAACAGTCCATGGCCATTCAGCGGGCTCTCGGTTCTGATATTGTCATGGCCTTTGATGAGTGTGTTGACTACCAGGCGCCTCAGGAATACATTCAAAAATCTGTTGAACGCACCACGCGTTGGGCAGAACGTTGTCGTGAATACCCTCTCCAGGATCACCAATTTATGTTTGGGATAGTTCAGGGCGGAATTTTTCAATCACTCCGCAGACAAAGTGCAACAGAGATCACAAAACTTCCTTTTGATGGGTTTGCTATCGGAGGAGTAAGTGTTGGAGAAGGGTTAAATCTCTTAAAAGAGGTTGTGGGTTATACAACACCCCTGCTCCCTCCCAATTTACCGCGCTACCTGATGGGTGTGGGCTTACCAGAAGACATCCTGGCTGGTGTTGAACGAGGAATTGATATGTTCGACTGTGTCATCCCAACTCGCTATGCCCGTCAGGGAACACTCTTTACACGCATGGGCAAGCTACGTATCATGGACAAAAATTACCGCAAGGATAAATACCCCCTGGATACTGCCTGTCGTTGCTATACCTGCCAGACCTATTCCCGGATGGTGTTGAGGTATATATTTTTCACCAAAGATCCTTTAGCTGAAACCCTTGCCACTATTCACAACTTGACCTTTTATCAAGACCTCATGTCTGATATCCGGCGTGCTATTGAAAGAGGCAAT
>JABMOT010000285.1 GCA_013202385.1 Fidelibacterota bacterium | reverse complement strand
TCTTTCAACATTCGTGCGCCAATATAGACGGTACCTTAAGTCTCTTCAAGAACCGAATCCTATCTGAAGACCAGGAACACAATCAGGCATTCAGCCATCCTCGCTGTGGCAATCACCATGCCACAACATTTGATTATGGCATTAATTGTACTTTACTATAAGTGTCCTGCATTTTTTTTTGCTTACCCTTTTTTCACCTGCTCCTGGGCATCAACAACTGCAATGGCTGTCATATTTGCGACATCCTGAACACTGGTTGACCCAACCTGAAGTATATGGACTGGTTTTTCCATCCCGACCAGGATGGGACCAATCGCCTCAGCTCCACTCAGACGATGAACCAGTTTGTAGCTGATATTGCCTGATTGAAGATCAGGAAAGATGAGCACATTGGCAGAGCCCTGAAGTTGACTGAAGGGATAGTGTTCCTTCTGAATTTTCGGCATGATGGCCAGATCAGCATTCATTTCACCATCGACCATTAAACTTGGATCTTTCTCGCGAATAAGCTGCACCGCGTTTCTCATTTTTCTGGCGTTGGGATGCTTGGATGAGCCGAAGTTGGAATAGCTTAACAGGGCAACTCGGGGGGTCATTTTCCAACGCCGGGCTTCCTCTGCAGCCATCAAAGCGATATCAGCCAGGTCTTCAGCTGAGGGGTCAATATTCACAGTGACATCGGCAAATATTTTCATTCCCTCCTTAAAAATAAGTAAGAAGAGGCCGGCGACATGCTTCATACCGGCACGTGGTTTTATCACTTCAAGGACGGGTCTTAAAGCATCCGGAAACTGTTGGGTTATTCCAGATATCATGGCATCTGCTTCACCCAGTTTGAGCATCATTGCTGCAAAGGTGTATTGACGTTCCATGTGACGTTTGGCTCCACTTAGCGTGACACCTTTGCGTTGTCGCATTTTATAATATTCGTCAATAAATTCTTCCCGACGCTCGTATAGCATGGGATCAACAATTTCGATACCCTCCAGCGGAATATGTAAAGATTTGGCGAGTGACTCAATCTTTGCCTGTCTTCCCACTAGAATTGGATAGGCAATACCCTCCTGCTTAACGAGATAACTGGCCCGTATAATCCGAGGATTCTCGCCTTCTGGATAAATCACCCGCTTGGGATCACGTGCGGCTCGATTGTAGAGTGAGCGCATAAATTCGCGACCTTTTCCCAGCCTGGCCTCCAATTCTTCACGGTACTGATCAAGATCGATGATTTTTTGAGCAACGCCGGATTTCATAGCTGCCTCCGCTACAGCCACGGATTCCCATAATAATACGCGGGGGTCGAAGGGTTTGGGAATGAGATAGTCTTTGCCAAATTTAAGATGGGAGAGCCCATAAACCTCTATCACCTCATCAGGAGTATCCTCCTTGGCGAGGGCAGCCAGGGCGAGGGTGGCAGCCACTTTCATTTCTTCATTAATTTCAGTAGCCATCACATCGAGCGCGCCCCGGAAGATGAATGGAAAACCTAAAACATTATTCACCTGGTTCGGATAATCAGATCTTCCTGTACCCATAATCGCGTCAGGCCGAGCAGCCATTGCTTCCGGGTAGGTTATTTCTGGATCCGGGTTCGCCATTGCAAAAATAATCGGGTTTGCTGCCATGCATTTTAAATCATCACCAACAATGACATCTTTTTTTGAGAGTCCAATAAAAACATCAGCACCATCAAGCGCTTCCTGGAGTGTGCGATGTTTGGTATCGTTGGCGAAGGGTAGTTTGTACTCATTCATGCCTTCAGTCCGACCCCTATAAATGACACCTATGGAATCACACATGATCAAATTTTCACGTTTTGCACCCATTCGGATATAATGCTCACTGCAGGACAAGGCTGAAGCTCCGGCTCCCGAAACGACAATTTTGACCTGATGCATTCGTTTTCCAGCAACCTCGACTGCATTCAATAAGGCAGCAGCGGAAATAATTGCGGTTCCATGCTGATCATCATGAAAAACTGGAATCTTCATTTGAGCTCTGAGTTGTTTCTCGATGTAGAAACACTCTGGCGATTTTATATCCTCAAGATTGATGCCCCCAAAGGTAGGTTCCAAAAGTTTAACTGCATTGATGAATTGATCAGGGTCTTCAGTATCAAGTTCAAGATCAAATACATCGATATCTGCAAACCTCTTAAACAGTACCCCTTTACCTTCCATGACTGGTTTTCCTGCCAGGGCACCAATATTTCCCAAACCCAATACAGCCGTGCCATTCGAAATAACGGCAACCAGGTTACCCTTGGCTGTATACTCATTCGCAAGTGCCGGATTCTCCGCAATTGCCAAACAGGGGTATGCCACCCCCGGTGAATACGCTAAACTCAAGTCCCTCTGAGTTACAAAGGGCTTTGTAGCAACAACTTCAATCTTCCCTTTACGGGTGCCCATACTGTGGTAATCAAGGGCTTCTTTTTTTGTGATCATGAGATATATCCTAAATCAAGATGACATCTCACACTCAGATGTCATCAGGTTGTTGAAATGTTAGTTAGTAACGAGAATTATGAATTTTATTCCCAAAACCCCTTCAGAGCGGCCAGGCCTTCCAAGATTTGATCAACATTTATTCCACTGTAGGCGAAACGGATGAAAACCTTCTCTTCACCTGGCAGCGGACGACCAAAATGCTCGCGCGAACAAAAAGATACGCCGGTTTCATGCAGAGCGTCCAATCTGAATTTTGCCGAATTTGTATATCCCAATCGTTTAAAAATATCCGTTACATCAGGAAAGAGGTAAAAGGTTGTCTCAGGCTTTGATACTTTTACCCCATCAATGTCTGACAATGCATCAAACAGTGCATTGCGACGAAGCTTTAATTGATCCAAAATGGCATTCTGGGGTTCATTGGGACCCTTCAAACAGGCTATCCCAGCCATTTGCACAAAATGGTTCGAGCACGACTCTTGATTGGTGTTGAATTTTGAAATCGCCTCAATAACTGCTTTTGGTCCAGCTGCGCAACCGAGACGCCAGCCAGTCATGGCGAATTTTTTGGAGAATGTATAAAGGATCACGGTTCGCTCCGCCATGTCAGGTAGCGAAGCGATACTTTTACTCATACCGCTGTAACGTACCTCAAAATAGGCTTCATCTGAGAGGACCCACAAATCATATTTTTTGGCAAAATCCGCTACCCATTTCATCTCAGCAACGCTGGATTCTGCACCAATTGGATTCTGATAATTATTATAGATAATAATTGAAGTCTTATTCGTGACCTGGCTCTCTATTTCTGCTTTGTCGATAGCAAAACCAGAATCTGTTGTCACATAGCCATAGGGCAAGGCTTTTCCACCGAGATATTCAATTTGAGATTCATAAATCGGATAGCCAGGATTGGGATACAATGCCTCAGCTCCCTCCTCCATTAAAGTCGCCAGAAATTTTCCGATCACTGGCTTTCCACCGGGTTGAACAGAAATATTCTCAGCGGTAAAATTTAGACCCCTTGACATGCCAATATCTTCTGCAAGCGCTTCTCGCAGGGGCATGATTCCAGGTCCTGGAGCATATCCTGTTTTACCATCGCGAGCTGCCTTTAGGGCAGCATCGATAATGTGATCAGGCGTGGTGATATTCATATCACCAAGGTGGAATGGATACACCTTATTCCCCTGTGCAGACCAGGCCGCTGCATCAGCGCCAACGGCAAATGCTGTCTCAGTACCCAGGCGACCGTAGCGATTTGCAAATTTTCTCATCTTAAAACCTCAACAATTTTCTAAAAAAGTTTAGCTCATCCCCAGGCGTTTCATGCGGGACTCTCGATCATTGGCAAAGCGTTCAATACCTTCCAACAGCCAGCGCTCGGAAAGATGAGCCTCTTCAATGACCTCATCCAAATATCCACCTGCACGCCAATTTTGATCCCAATCTGCAGTCATGGCATATTCTATTGATAGACGATTCCCGGTCCAATTCTGCATGGCTACTGCTGAGCCATTGGTGATAAATGTAGAATTGAGCCAATCAGCCTCACTGACAATATTCTGTTGATAGGCATCTGGTTGAACATCAAATAGCTCGGGGCTTGAGGCGGCAACCAGCTTCACATTTAATCCGCGATTATCAAGTTCCGGGAGCAATTTGCAGATATTGGACATTGTTGCAGTTCCCTGAACAAAAATAGTTCCCATTTTGGGCATGTCTGATTTGTAATCACGAATGATGTAAGCGCCTTTGGCTGCTTCCATATAGGATGCCATACCCAATTTTTTGCGGTCAGGAATAACCACATTTGGTCGGGTCAGGTGGAGGGCAATTACGGGCACATCCAGAGCGAGAGCTGCAGTCATCATGGGTGCAACTTCATTATGCTCCCAGGGATATAGATTGATCACCTTCCCTTTGGGAAACAGTTGCGTCACAGTCGGAGAATAAATCCCGAAGTGGGTTCTCGAATCCTCGGCGGTTTCTGGTCCCGAATGACCAGCCACCCAGATAAGCTTGCCTAATTTCACATCGGCATCTTGGACCATTTGGCTAAAAATCCGAATGGGACCATATTTTAAATATGAAAATGATCCATAAGTGGAACAGGCTGCAAAAAATCCCTGAAATTCAGAATATGGATTCAGAGCAAAGTTTGTTGCTGCAATACCTGTACAAATACCAGCATTGGCAAATTCAGTAATGGGTTGGGGCAGCAGACAGCCTTTGGTATTCGTTTTCCTGTTGTAGAAGCCATAACCCGGTATATCCCCAGAATCTTTCCCAAAGCCTGAGATGTTGGTCGAATCTGCAAGATCAGCTGACATGGCTAGCACCAGAGGCCGGCCATAATTTTTACTCACATAGCCATTCAACCACGAAGCGTATTTGGAAAAGCCTCCGCGATTTGGAGCTTGTGTCCCAGGTTGAACAAAAAGTTCGGCAGGCAAATTTTGAATATCCGTAAGAATCGGATCATTCATCGGGTTTTTATCCGTATCAATCCAAACGCTTTCCAGATTCTCAGGAACAGCCTCACCTAATTCTACGAGACGGTCAGCCAGGTAGTTCAACAATTCCGGATCCTGATCAAACACTTGAAAAACGCGCTCTAAGTTGACACGAGTTTGCTCAATCCGCTCTGACTTGTCAGCCGGACCTGCCTCTCCATAACCTTCAAAACGAATGTCGTATTTGTCGGTGAAATCCTTTTTTGTTTGCCAGTATAACTCGCTATTAAATTTGTGAGCAGCGCCATGAGATTTGTTATCATATACACCATATCCGCGACCCTTCCTGGTCTTGAACCAGGCCATAGCCGGTGTATCATCATCGTTCTCAGCTGAAGCCATGTCCTGAAGTACCTGGTTCACAGAGTCCCATTCTGAACCATTGTTAGTGCCAAACACTCTCCAGCCATGCGGGGCGAACCAATCCTCGGGTGATCCATATACCACCGATGAGAAAGGACGATTATCAATGCCGTAGTCATTCCAGTCAATTAAAAAGCGGAGATTTCCAAGACCCAGTCCATAAGCTGAGTTTAAGGATTCATGGGTCGCTCCAGGGGTCAGACCACCCTCACCTTCAACAGCAAAAACCCGGACATCGTGGGCTCCTGCATATTTTAGTGCCATGGCTTCACCAACGGCTACGGGCATTCCATGTCCTGAGGGTCCCGTATTGGCTTTAAAAATATTGGTCTTCCCCGCCATTTCAGCATGTCCTGGAAGCCCACCAATATTTCGAAGTGTTAACAAATCTTCCCAGGTCAGAACCTGTTTAGCTGGACCAGGATTATAGCGCTCCTCACCCGTTATCGAATATTTTCTGCGCAGAGCTTCGTTAAGAACGGCCAAAAGGGCATAAATACCCGGCACTGTGTGTCCTGCTGACAATATAAATTTATCGGAAAATCGCTTTTGAGGGTTTCGGATATCCCAACGCATGCTCCCACCAAGAAACAGCGACACCATCATATGAACTTTCGAACGAGAACCACCTGGATGACCACTCTGTCTCAAATTGAGCATTATGTCAATCAGTTGATCTGTCATATCCTTGATTTTTTCCCACTTTGGATAATGATCGATAGTCGATGGTGCTTTGAATTGATCGGTTGTCATGTTCGCCCTCATTTTTGAATCTGAAAAACTGGTATCTACGTCCTGGATTTAATCAAGTCAGTGAGGTTTCTCACTCGTAGAACCTTGGCCATGGCGGCCTGTGCTTCTTCCCAGACATCATGCATACCGCATTCACTGAGAAACTCACAAGCTGAATCATCCAGTAGACATTCATTAAGCGCCAGCGGACCTTCCAGAGCTTCCACTACTTCAAGAACCGTTATATCTTTTGGGTCTCTCGAAAGACGCACGCCACCTGAGACACCACGAGTACTGCTTATAATTCCTTGCTGGACAAGGGGTTTGAACAATTTTCGCAAAAATGGTTCGGGAATCTTTTTATTTATCGAAATATCACCAATACTAATCCGCTCTTTATCTATATTTTCAACCAGATAT
>JABMOT010000284.1 GCA_013202385.1 Fidelibacterota bacterium | reverse complement strand
GTGGCCGAGAGGCTTAAGGCGCACGCTTGGAAAGCGTGTGTACGGCAACGTACCGTGGGTTCGAATCCCACCTTCTCCGCACACCACTATTATAATTTCAGTTTGCAGGCTCCCTGATCATGGATCTTGCAAGCAATCATCACGTACTGTCGGTGGGATACCATTTAGCACCTGACTTAATTCAGGTGCTTGGTAAAACCCAGATGTTAAGCAGAAGTCGAACGGCCTACAGGTTTGCCCCAGCTTTCCAACAGTTTACCATCACCTGCCTGATTGATCAGCAGCTGCTGTAGGACAGCCAAAGGCGCAAGCGGATTGACAATCATTTTTGATAGAAAAAGCGGTTTGATATCATGCAGGTACACGCCTAAGCGTGTTATAAATTTACCAGACCATTTAGGCAGGCCATACAGGGGATATGAAATGGCAATTTGTGAATAGCCGGCCTGTTCGATCTCACCCACCAATTCATCATTCCAGGCATTAAAAGGTGGGCAAAATGTTGTAACTTCACTACCGATCTGGTCTTCAATCTGTTTTTTTGAAGTGAGCAACTCATCTTTTATTATTGCTGGACTTAACCCAATTAATCGTATATGAGAACGCCCATGCGATCCGATTTCCCAACCTTTGTCATGCAATTCTCTAAGTTTTGACCAGGACATATGTTCAATTTGCTTGCTCTCAGGAAAATAGTCCCAACTGTTTTTCCGGCCCACATACTCAGAAATGGCAAACACAGTTGCGACACCACCAATTTCATCTAAGATAGGGGCTGCAAATTCCCTGATACAATCATAGCCATCATCAAAGGTAACCATAATTTGATTTGAGCTTGAATCCCAATCCTTAATAGTCGTAAAGGAAAAGCCCAGATGTTTGAGAGCCAACATCTGAGCTTTGAATTGGTGTAGTGTGGTTGTTGTTAATCCCCATTCATACTGTGCAGAGACCTTGTGATAGACAAGACCCCTGTTATAAACAGGGAAGGTCAATATTTAGCTCAACACCTGATCTACTGGAGTATACTCCAGCCCAAAGGCTTGAGCAACTGCTTCACAGGTTACTTTTCCATCAACCATATTGAGACCAAGGGCAAATCCAAGATCAGCTTTAAGAGCCGCTTTTACGCCCTTATTTGCCAATTTCAATACATAGGGTAAGGTTGCATTGGTCAAAGCTTTTGTAGAAGTATATGGAACAGCGCCCGGCATGTTTGCTACACAATAATGAACAACACCATCAACCACAAAGGTTGGATTTTCATGAGTAGTAGGTCTGCAGGTCTCAACGCACCCGCCCTGATCAACCGCAACATCAACAATAACTGAGCCCGGTTTCATCATGCTGAGCATATCGCGTGTGATTAGTTTTGGGGCTTTAGCCCCTGGAAGTAGAACAGCACCTACCACGAGATCAACTGCAGGCAATAATTCGCGTATATTGGCAGGTGAACTATAAATGGTGCTGACATTCTTGGGCATAATATCATCCAGGTAGCGCAGGCGGTTCAAATCAAGATCCATAATGGTAACATTGGCACCCATACCAGCGGCAATCTTGGCTGCGTGGGTACCAACGGTACCGCCACCTAAGACCAACACGATTGCAGGTTTGACACCGGGAACCCCACCTAATAGAACACCACGACCCCCACTATTGTGCTCGAGGAATTTCGCTCCTTCTTGAGTAGCCATTCGTCCGGCCACTTCACTCATGGGTTCCAGAAGTGGTAATTTTTTGGATCTGTCTTCAACGGTCTCATAGGCCACTGCCCAGGCCTTGCTTTTCAAAAATCCAAGCGTCAGTGCTTCATCAGCTGCGAAGTGAAAATAGGTGAAAACAATTTGCCCGGGACGAGTCCTGGCAATTTCTTCTGCCTGCGGCTCTTTGACTTTGACAATCATGTCAGCATCGGCCCAGATTTTATAAACATCGGCTTCGATGGTAGCTCCGACCTCCAGGTACATTTCATTGGTAAATCCGCTATTAACGCCACCATTATCCTCAACGATGACTTTGTGACCATTGGTGATCAACATTTCCACTCCGCCGGGAGTCATAGCAATGCGATTCTCATTTGTCTTAATTTCTCTGGGAACTCCGATGATCATATTCACCTCCTGTGATAATACTTGTGGGGTAGTGCTTGTCTGTGCCAAATCCTGTGATGGGATTCCACATGGCCTCTAATTCTAGACTGCGCTAACCGGTTCTAAAATGCTGGTAAAAAACAATTCCGGATTGAACAATTCCCGTGCCAATGCTTGAATTCTTTCCGCATCAATAGCTTCTATCTTTAAAAGAAAATGGTCCAGACTGATATTTTCACCATAATAGATTTGCTGCCGCCCAAGTCGCATCATACGCCGCTCCATGGATTCATCTCCCATGACGACGCCCGACTTGTATTGTGCCTTCACCGTTTCTAATTCTGAAGCGCTCACAGGATCTTTAACGATCTTTTCAAGTTCCTTCATGGTTAGATCTAAAGCCAACGCTCGCTTGGCAGGATCGGTGGCGAGATAAACCCCAAATGAACCCGTGTCTCGATAGTGATTAACGAATGAGAATATCTGATACGCTACACCATGTGCCTCACGGATATTTTGAAACAACCTGGAACTCATTCCCCCACTCAGTATGGAATTCAGGACGGCAATATCATAACGGCGATCATCAAAAACAGAAAATATTGGTATCCCGGTGATGAGATGGCTCTGTTGAATATCCTTGGTTCTAATTTCCAGACCAGGAGCATAGCTGTCAGGTTTATAGGCATCAAATTCATTTTCGCCCGACGAAACTCTGTCATAGCGATCCTCCAGCAGCTTGACCAGCTCATCGTGATCCACATATCCTGCGGCTACAATTATGGTATTTTTAGGACCATAGTAGTGATTCAGGTAGGCATCCAGTTTTTGAGCAGTAAAAGCACTGATGGTGTTCTCATTACCGAGGATCGGTTTCCCAAGTGAATTTCCCGGATACAAAAATTCTTCAAAGGCATCAAAAGCCAATTCGTCAGGGACGTCCTGACTGTCCCTCAATTCATCCAGGACAACGGATTTCTCACGTTCTAATTCAGATTCAGGAAAAGTTGGATGAAGTAGAAGATCTGAAAGCACATCCACGGCCTCTTCCAGATATTCACTCAGAAATCTGGCATGATAGCAGGTAAACTCTTTGGTTGTAAATGCATTAAGATTTCCACCAACACGTTCCAGTGAAGCAGCAATTTCAAAGGTTGATCTTGTGGTCGTGCCTTTAAAAACAGTATGTTCTAGAAAATGTGAAATCCCAGATAGATCTTCTGGCTCATAACGACTCCCGGCACGAATCCAGAAGCCTAAAGCAACCGAACGGACTGTGTCCACCGTTTCTGTAACGATGGTCAGTCCGTTCGATAGAGTAGTTTGCCTACGAAGTGATGTCACTTCAGCAAGTTACCGACGAGGTCCACGATCCCGACCCCCACGATCCCTGCCACCACCACCGCGATTATTATCACGTGGAGGACGAGGTTTCTTGGGTGGTTCAACATAACCCTCTGGCATTTCGAGCAAGGCTTTGCGGCTTAAATTGTAACGTCCAGAATCGTCAACTTCCATCAATTTGACTCTGACGGTATCGCCGATATTGAGAACATCTTCAACTTTGTCTACGCGAGAATACTCAAGATCACTAATGTGGATTAGACCTTGTTTCCCAGGTAGGAACTCAACAAATGCACCGAATGTCATCAGACGCATAACCTTAGCTTCAAACTCTTCACCTGCTACAGGTACACGCACAATTCCGTTAACCATGGCAGCGGCAGCCTCTGCACTGGCTGTGTCATTTGCAAAGACAAAGACAATTCCTTCCTGGTCGATTTCGATGGTGGCACCGGTTTCGGCCTGAATGGCTTTGATGATTTTACCCTGTGGCCCAATAACATCACCAATCTGATCCGGTTTGATCCGAATGGTTATGAAACGAGGAGCATAGGGTGATAAATCTTCACGGGCTGCTGGCATAGCAGCTTCCATGATGCCAATGATGTGCTCGCGAC
>JABMOT010000283.1 GCA_013202385.1 Fidelibacterota bacterium | reverse complement strand
TCGAGCCAAGGAAGGGACTCGAACCCCCGACCGGCGGTTTACAAAACCGCTGCTCTACCAACTGAGCTACCTTGGCCGTTTTATCGAAAAGCCCGAGAATATATATGCTGGGTTTCCAGACACAAGAAATATTGACCAAGTTATATTGATTTTATTTTGTCATTGAAAGTAATGTATTTTTGAAGATATGAATGGATCTTTACAAATTACCCAGGGAAAAGGGTGTTGGAACACCTTATACCCTATAAAAGTCAAACTGGTTGGATAAACTCAGACGATCAGATTTATTTTTGCTTCCATTTTGTGCCTTCGGCAGTATCGATGAGCTCTACACCCAGGGCTGCCAGTTCGTCACGAATCGCATCGCTAGCTGCAAAATTCCTGTCGGCGCGTGCTTTTACTCTCTCAGCCAATTTGGATTCGATAAATTTATCATCGACCTCACGCATAAGACCACTGTCCATTTTCAGAACTGCCAGGACATGGTCGAAACTGCTCATAAGCTCCAGCAATGCTTGTGCGCCAGATGTACTGAGTTCAGTCTGATCCATAGCCCTGTTACCCCAGCGTACCAGCTCGAAGATTGCCCCCAGCCCGCCAGAAATATTCAAATCATCATCCATGGCAGAAGCAAATTGTTTCCGGGCAGTGGCTATCTGCTCTGTAGCAGCATTGGAACCCAAACCCTCATATTCAGCCAATTTGCTGGTGAATTCCCGGAGCCGATTTACAGCCTTTTGGGCTTCATCGAGACGTGCGACTGAAAAATTCAATTTTTGACGATAGTGCGTCGTAATCAACATCCAGCGGATGGCATCAGCGGGATAACCCTGATTTAGAAGATCTCTCAAGGTGTAAAAATTGTTTAGGGACTTGGACATTTTCTTATTGTCTACAAGCAAGTATTCAGAGTGTAGCCAGTAATTGACAAAATCTTCACCTGTAGAGCAAACGCTCTGGGCAAGTTCGTTTTCATGATGGGGGAAAATATTATCAACCCCACCACAATGGATATCAAAGTGATTTCCCAGGAGTTCAGTTGACATGACCGAACATTCAATATGCCAACCAGGTCGCCCCTTGCCCCAGGGAGAGTCCCACTGGACATCTCCGTCTTCAGATTTATAGCCCTTCCATAGCGCAAAGTCCCTGGCCCCCTCCTTCTCATAATTGTCCTCAACGACACGATTGCCAACAATCATTTCTTCAGGATTCAAATGGGCCAGTTTGCCATAGTGACCATATTTCTCAATATTGAAATATACACTACCATCGGCAGCCTTATAGGCAAAGCCTTTTTGCTCCAAAGCTTCAATCATAACAATCATCTGATCGATATAATTGGTTGCTTCAGGATAGTGATGAGCAGCCTGCATATTCAAGGTCTTCAAGTCTGCAAAAAAAGCAGATTTGTACTCGTTGGTCAATGCTGTAAGTGAAATACCTCGCTCACGGCTGCGCTTGATGGTATTATCATCCACATCAGTGACGTTCATAACCTGCGTCACATCATAGCCCCTGTATTCGAGATAACGCCGCAATAGGTCCTCAAAGATGAAGGTCCGATAGTTACCGATATGAGCAAAATCGTATACCGTCGGACCACAGGTGTACATCCGAACCTTCCCTGCATTGATAGAGTGGAAAGCCTCTTTTTCCCTACTGATTGTGTTATAAAACTGGATGCTCATATGGAACCTGGATTTACTTTTTTAAACTTTGCTGAATAATTTCATCTATCAATTGAGCAAAATTTAAACCGTGTGCCAGTGCCCCCATTGGCAGCAACGAGGTTTCTGTCATTCCTGGGAGTGTGTTAATCTCGAGGCACCATGGTTTTCCTTGCGGGTCCAATCTAAAATCAACACGACCATACACCTGAACACCTGCTGAATCCATTGCCTTGACAGCATAATCTTGAATCAATCTAGTCGTTTTTTCATCAAGCTCTGCCGGGCATACATAACGACTCATCCCCTTGGTATATTTTGATTCATAATCATAAAGAGTGTGTCCAGGAAATATTTCAACAATGGGATACACCTGATCACCGACAACACCAACGGTGAGTTCACGACCGGGAATGAAGGTTTCAAAGATGAGTCGACTGAAAGCACCGGATATTTCTCGCGCATTTACCAAATCTTCAGGAGTATTGCACACTGACAATCCAATGGTTGACCCTTCATCGTCCGGCTTGATTACATAGGGTAAATCCAGGCGAGTTTTAGGAAGTTCGTGGCCCGGTTCATGATGGAGCAGCTCCCATGCTGCTGTAGGGATTCCGTGATTCACGAATTGACGCTTGGACGCATCCTTTGAAAAGGCCAGGAGACTGCCTGCAACTCCAGCGCCAGAATAGGGGATTTGATTGGCTTCCAGAAAGGCTTGCAGTAATCCATCTTCAGCAGCGCGACCATGGAAACCCAGGAGGACCATATCAAAGGATGCATCCCATTCATGGATCACATTCAATTCATTGTCGAATTGAATATATTTATACTCATAACCCAAATCCTGCAAAGCGCGCTCCATGGCTGCTGAAGATTTCAGTGAAACTTCGCGTTCATGTGAACTGCCCCCACCAGCCAATAAAATTTTCATCTTAGTTCCTAACTCTCATCTTGGGAGCAATCACAACAGTCATCGTCCTCATCGTGTTCATCTGTATCACCGAGTCCTTCATAAAGGTTTTCCAACATACCACGCGGCCCTATCCGAAATAATGATCCGGCAAATAGGAGTAGCAAGACAGCACCAGCAGCGAGATTATACCAGGAATGGTCAGCGCTGATTTCAGCGCCGGAGCCCAGCTGAGCTGAATCTCCCAAAACAAAATTTACCCCAAATCCAACCACCAGGGTCAAACCGATGAGAACCAGGGGAAAAATGACAGCCACTCGACTACCATGCAATTTTTTCATTACTCCCAGGGTGGTGATATTTGTTCCAGGTCCTGTAATGAGGAAAGCAATAACAGCTCCGGCTGAAACACCATTCAATAGCATTACAGCAGCGATGGGTGTTGCCCCTGTGGCACAGACGTAAAGCGGCATTCCTACCAGAGCCATAGTGAGAATATCAGTACCAAAGGGTAAGGAACTCCAGTCAAATTTAGCTAAAAAGGGATCCGTAATCGCCGCTACAATTAAGCCAAGCAGCACCCAGGGTCCCAGATGGTCAATCATCTCATGATTGAGGGTTGACCAAAAACGTTTTACAGGATCGATTTTCGGTTTGATCTTATCCGGTTCAATCAAAGGAATATTCAGATCATTGTTTGGAGGCATCAACCAATCCATAATATACCCAACGAGCCAGGCGATGAGAGCTGCGGAAATAAGTCGAGCCAGGGTCATTTTCCACCCTAGCAGCGGTACAGAAATCATGATGGCGTCAATACCCAGTTCTGGTGTTGCGATTAAAAAAGCCATGCCAGCACCGACTGAGACTCCACGTCTAATGAGGCTGTGATACAAGGGAACCACCCCACATGAACAAATTGGGAGCGGCAGGCCAAAAAGCATCCCTTTGCCAACCCGGATGGTCCGACTTTTCGAATGCAGCCAATTTATGCCGGCCTCTGGTAAAAAGTTTTGAATACTGGATGCAATAACAAATCCGATCAGGAGCGCTGGTGCGCTTTGTAAAAACAGATTCAGGGTCAGATTTGCGGTGGACCCAATGGAGTGATCATGAGGCAAACCGTGACCTAAAGGCAACATGAACAGCACTCCTGCTCCTGCAAGGGCACCGAGGGCTGATGGGAAAGCTTTTTGCCTACGCGAATGTTCAGCTTCATGATGATCGTGGTCCCCAGTCTTATTTTGGTGGATGTGACGATGAAAAAGCACATGCAATAAGGACCCGGTAACCAATGCCTGGAAATAGGTGATAAAAATCGAATGCTCCAGACTTATTTCTGTTCCACCTAGACCAAAGCCAACTGCAGTGGAAAGACACATCAAAATCAAAACGCCATAAATCACCTTTAGACTGCTTAGTGGTTTAAGCGCCCACCAGATAAGCAGACCCACAGGCAGCCTGTGGAGAATGACTGCATAGGCCAATACCTGACCAGATCCATGTTTGGTCGAGGCTTGAGACAGGGCAATTCCATCAAGAAGCGTGTGAACCAGGATTCCACTGAAGGCCAGGATAAGAACGCCACTATGAGTCGCCCTCTCATAACTATGAAATGCCCGTTCTGCAAAATATGGCAAAAGGGCTCCCAGAACCACCATGAGCAAGGCCATTCCACCGATCTGAACGACAGCCTCAGGGAGTAAATGAACGATAGCAATACCACCGATGGAGACGAGAATAAATCCGTCCAGGAAGCGGTTGACACCCTGTTGTCTTTCAAATATTTTGGCCAGCAAGGGGCCAATCAGAAGGGCAGCTACGGCAATCAGTAACAGGGTCATTTAAGCTGTGTTTCCTGCTTCATTTTTTGGGTATAACCCAGATACCAGACCACGCCTGCTCCCAGCATCATTCCAAAACTGAGGATCTGCCCCATACTGAAAAAATTCAATAGAATAAATCCGAGATGTTCATCAGGTTGCCGGAAGAATTCTACAAAGAAGCGAGCGAGGCCGTAGGTAAATATAAACAGGCCAGAAAGAAACCCCTGAAAGGGCTTTTTCTTCCTGAACGACCAGACAATGGCGAACGAAACCAGGCCTTCAAACAGCGCTTCGTAAAGCTGGGATGGATGTCTTAAGAGTCCATCTCGTGCATGCGGGAAATACATCCCTATCCAGCTTTCTGTGACCCGGCCATAGAGTTCACCATTGATAAAATTTCCAAGACGTCCAAACGTATAGCCCAGGGGCACACCAACCATAATCAAATCCGTTAATTCAAAATACTTCACTTTGTGTTTACGGGCGTATAGGTAGAGTGCTATAGTGACGCCAATACCACCTCCATGATAGGACATACCTGAGATACCGGTAAATTTCCAATGACCATTTATTTTAGCAATGGGAGAGATGATTCGGATTGGATCCATCAACAAGTCCTCGAAGCCATAGAAGAGCACATATCCCAAACGTCCACCGAGAATTACACCAACAATAGCATACATGATGGCATATGCGAGAAAATACTGACTAAATGGC
>JABMOT010000282.1 GCA_013202385.1 Fidelibacterota bacterium | reverse complement strand
GAGAAAACCAGGTGATTTATCTGACTCTGGTGACCTAATTTTAGCTCTTTAAAATCTGATATAAAGTTTAACAACTGATTTTACATGCATCCGTGAAAATCTGTGTTAATCCGTGGCAAAAAAAAAGAGGCCGCCTCAGGTTCTGAGACAGCCTCTTTTTGTGAATGAACCCACCGTGAAGGTCACTCTGTGCAACGCGAAGCATCTCGATTCCAACCATTAACTCATATCCCTCATCCCTCGACACCGTTCAGGTTGACGAAAGCGTCTCTGGTGAAGCCTTTCCAAAATACTCTGTCCCAGAATCCTCATAACAATTCGATCTTCTTTACGCGTCATTCTCACTTCTGCTTCTTTACATCCAAAGACTCTCTATATTGAGCGCAAATGAAAGCTGAGCGCATTTGAATACCAAAGTAATAGCTGGAGTCGACGAAGCAGGTCGAGGACCTCTGGCAGGTCCTGTGGTTGCTTCCGCAGTTATCTTAAATCCTAATGATTTACCTGTTGGTCTTAGGGACTCAAAAAAGCTCAGTGCAAAGAAACGTACTGCGTTAGCCATTGAAATTCGGCAGAAAGCTTTAGGAATCGGTATTGGCATTGTACATGAGCAGGATATCGATCGCTGGAATATTCTTCAGGCAACCTTTGAAGCCATGCGGTTAGCGGTCGCTGACCTGGGAATGGAAGCAACAGAAATCCAGGTTGATGGAAATTTCATAATTCCAAACCTAAAGCTCACTCAAAAGGCGATCATTGGGGGAGATGATCTGGTCCCAGAAATCAGCGCTGCCAGTATTATTGCCAAGACGACTCGCGATGCCATGATGATTTCATATGATAAGTTATTTCCTGAATATGGTTTCAAATCCCACAAAGGTTATGGCGCGAAACTTCATATGGAAGCTCTCCATAGTCACGGCAGGGCACCGGTTCACCGCCGAAGTTTCCGCCCTGTCGCACTGAGTCCCAATTCCAATTATCGCTATTTCAACCTCGAGTCGTCCTATGGCAGAATCGGGGAGATTTTCGCCGGGATGTATTTGATCAGAAACGGCTATCATTTGCTTGCCCACAGTTATCATGCTGGCCGTGACGGTGAAATTGATCTTATCGTTACACAGCAGGATGAAATTGTTTTTGTGGAGGTTAAAAGTTTTGGGGGAGAGACTGATGATGTTCTTGCGCTGGAACGTGTCACTGAAAAAAAGCAGAAGCAAATAGCGAGAATTGCCGAAATTTATTTGGAAAATCATGAAGTTGAGCAGCCCGAGTGTAGATTTGACATTGTGACCGTGAATTTTTCAACACCAAAACCGGATATCCGGCATTATCCAGAAGCATTTTTACCCTTATAAAAGAAGGAAAGATATGAAATTCATCCAATCCGTAATATTTGTGATGGTACTGGCGAACATTTTACCTGCGGCTCAGCCAGGTGTCTATGGCAACAATGGAGTGGTTGTGGCTCATACACAGCAGGCATGTGATGCCGGAATTGAAATTCTCCAGGCCGGCGGAAACGCTGTGGATGCTGCAGTTGCCGTTTCGTATGCGCTTGCAGTTAGCCATCCTCAGGCCGGTAATATCGGCGGCGGTGGCTTTATGCTCATCCAAATGGCTGATGGGCAGAGTGTTGCCATCGATTTCCGAGAAATGGCTCCTGGTAACGCAACGAGAGACATGTTTTTGGATGATAGTGGGAAAGTAGTACCTGGGAAGAGCGTCAAAGGCGGTCTTGCAGTGGGTGTCCCTGGAACGGTAGCCGGCTTACAGCTTGCCCTGGATAAATATGGCTCACTGTCTCGTCAAAAAGTGATGAAACCAGCGATTCGAATTGCCCAAAGGGGCTTCGAAATTCCCTATCATTTAGCCTATTCCTTCGGGTGGTTGAATCAATCGGCAGCAGGATTTGATGAGACCCGGCGAATATTCTGCAGAAATGGCGAGCTTTATATGCCAGGTGATCTATTCAAACAGCCGGATCTTGCAAAAACATTGAAGCTGATTCAAAAGCATGGCAATGTTGGGTTTTATAGCGGTGAAGTGGCTGAAGCACTCGTGAAAAGTAATCTCAAGTATGGTGGCAAAATCAGCTTGAAGGACCTCGAAAATTATAAGCCAGTTATCCGCAAACCGGTAACAGGGAATTACCGAGGCTTTGAAATTCTATCCATGCCACCACCCAGTTCCGGGGGAATTGCCCTTATTTCCATGCTAAATATGCTTGAACCGATGCGTTTTGATTCAATAGGGTGGCACTCAGCTCAGCATATCCAACTGTTGGCTGAAGTTGAAAAGCGTGCCTATGCAGATCGCAGCGTCTGGTTAGCTGATCCTGATTATTTTGATATCCCCCAGGAAAAACTGCTCTCAAAAGCCTACGCTTATTATAGAATGGCCGATTACGATAGTCTCACTATAACGCCAAGTGATTCCATTTATCCACTGAATGATAAGGACTTAGCAAAGATTCAGGTCTTGGGGCATGAGAGTGAGGAAACCACTCATTTCTCTGTCGTTGATCGATGGGGAAATGCTGTGAGCATGACGACCACCCTTAATTGGTCCTTTGGATCCTATGTGACTGTTGAAGGATTTGGCTTTCTTCTGAATAATGAAATGGATGATTTCAGTTCGAAACCGGGTGAACCAAACTCATTTGGATTGATCGGGAATGATGCAAATGCCATTGAACCTGGGAAACGCATGCTCTCCAGTATGACCCCCACTATTGTCATGAAAGATGGAAAAGTGCTGGTTGTACTTGGCGCCCCAGGTGGATCTACGATTATCACCACCGTTTTGCAGGTCATCAGTAATCTGGTGGACTTTGGCATGCCCCTGCAGGATGCTGTGAATGCCCCGCGCTTTCATCACCAATGGCAGCCGGATATGATTCAATTCGGACCTAGAGCGATAAGCAAAGATACGGCTAACCTGTTGCAACAAATGGGATATCAGCTTTCCGAAAGATCTGCCTATGGTGAAGTGAATGCAATCTCACGCGATCGTGTTTTTGGTGGCTGGGTGGGTGCCCCGGATTATCGCATCACATCCCATGGCAAAGCCTATTAATCATCTACATTGATTAAGGATAACTTGAGTATTCCAGATACTATAATAAGTCTGAACTTTTTAATATTTATACCGTTGAAATGTCGACACTGCGTTAAAATGGCTCGGTATGAACCACAGGAGGTAGCGTTTTGAGTAAAAAAGAAAAACAAGCAATGAAATCCAAGGGAGGTAGTGCTTTCCGTGGTCTCATGCATATTATTGTTTCCGTCTTGATTCTCAGGGCGACCGTGATTGAGGCTTACAACGTGCCGACTGGATCAATGGAGACCACCATCAGGATCGGTGATTTCATTCTGGGAAACAAATTCATTTACGGAATCAGAACACCTGATTGGATCGGGATACCCTGGACCAATTTTGGATTTTCTGTGCCCTATTATCGCTTGCCTGGATTTGAAACTCCCAAAACAGGCGACGTTGTCATTTTTCGCTATCCAAACGACCGCTGGCCAGCGATTCAGATCGGCCCCCATGATCCCAGTTTGAATTACATTAAACGCTGTATAGCAGGTCCCGGACAAACCCTTGAAATAATTGGGAAGGATATATTTGTTGATGGGGTTCAATTCGACCTGCCAGAGCATGGCCATGCCTCAAAGTTAAATATGTATGATGATGAATATGACGAACGCATGATTTTCCCCAGGGGAATGGGCAACCGTGATTATTTCGGACCCCTGTATATCCCTGCTGCAGGGGATACACTGGTTTTCAGCAATTTTAATCTTGATGAAGCCGTGAATGTCATTTCGTTGGAGGGACATGAAGTGAGCCCTGGTACCAACGGCCAGCTAACAGTTGATGGTCAATCCATTGACCACTATGTCTGTGAACAATCGCATTATTTTATGATGGGTGATAATCGTGATAATTCTCATGACAGTCGATATTGGGGGCTGGTTCCAGAAACCAATATTATTGGTGAGGCAATCCTGACCTATCTTAGCTGGGAGCAAACTGAACCTAATCTATTGAAGCGAATCTTCAAACTGCGTCCCAGCAGAATGTTTCAGCTCATAGATTAACACCCTCGTCAGTATCTCTTCCAAGCACTGCCATTAGGTGGTGCTTTTTTTTGCCACTCCGTCTCCCATTTAGTCGTTTTGACACTGACGATGCCGGCATTGGATTGAACACGAGGGTAGGTCACACTGAACGTAGTGAAGCGACTCACTTTTAGATCAAATTCCTTGCATGAAACACCTGTGTCTCCAGGTGCGTCGTCTCCGCTCTATTCCGACTCGGATAGATGTCAAAAAAACATTAGTCTCTACTATCATCCGCACTCCCAACCTCCCAACTTTCAAACCTCCCAACTTTCAAACCTCCCAACTTTCAAACAAACATGCTTCCATATTGTAATGTGGTTAATTATAATAGCGCGTTCTTTGCAGAGAAGTTGAATTAGCAAAAATATGATTTAGGCAAAGCCTATAACTCACTGAGGCACAATGACATCACAAGAAATACGTAAGCAGTTTATTCAGTTCTTTATGGATCGAAATCATAAATTTGTCCGCAGTGCCGGTGTGGTTCCATTTGATGATCCGACATTATTATTCACGAATGCGGGAATGAATCAATTTAAAGGAATATTTCTCGAAACCGAAGCGGCCGATCATCCTCGGGCAGTGAACTCCCAAAAATGTATTCGCGTAAGTGGAAAGCACAATGATTTGGAAGAAGTGGGACGGGACACGTATCACCACACCTTTTTTGAGATGCTGGGAAATTGGAGCTTTGGGGATTATTACAAGGAAGAAGCCATTAAATGGGCCTGGGAGCTGTTCACTGATGTGTGGAAGATTCCCAAGGATAAGCTTTATGCCACAGTTTATAAGGATGATGACGAAGCTTTTGAATTATGGGAAAAAGTCACGGATATCCCCCGTGAAAATATCTTACGCTTCGGCGACAAGGAAAATTTCTGGGAGATGGGCGAAACAGGTCCCTGCGGCCCCTGTTCTGAAATTCATATCGATATCGGTGGTGATCCAGCCATTCACGGGTCAGATCCAGAATTGGGCGTGAATACGGATAGCCCACGTTTTATGGAACTTTGGAATCTGGTTTTTATCCAATACTTCAGGGACCAGGATGGCAAGCTCCACGAACTACCCAGCAAACATGTGGATACTGGTGCTGGACTCGAACGCGTCGTCGCCTATCTACAGGGTAAGACGAGTAATTATGAAACGGATCTATTCACCCCGCTCCTGGATCGAATATCGTCTCTGTCTGGGTCTGCATATGACCCTGGAGATGCAGGCATGGCGCACAGAGTCATCGCTGATCATGTAAGAATGCTTACCTTCTCCATTTCAGATGGTGCTCTGCCATCTAATGATGGCCGTGGTTATGTCTTGCGGAGAATATTGCGACGAGCAGCCCGCTACGGTCGGAATCTGGGTCTCCCCGGTGCTTTTATTTATAAGTTGGTTCCCGTGGTTGTAAACATAATGGGCGATGCCTATCCAGAACTCCATGAGCGCGTTGAATACATTCAAAAAGTTATTAAGTCAGAAGAGGATTCTTTTAGCAAGACACTGGGACGTGGATTGCAGATTTTTGAGCAACTGGTTTCAGATTACAAAACAAATGGATTGCTAGAATTGGCTGGATCAGATGTGTTCAAGCTGTATGATACCTATGGATTCCCTGTTGACCTCACCAGTCTTATGGCTGCAGAGGAAGGTCTCTCTGTAGATAATAAAGGTTTCGAATCTCTTATGGCTGCGCAACGAGCCAAAGCGCGTGAAGCAACCCAATTCAAACTCAAAGTCAGTCAGCATTCAGAGTGGCATTTCCTGAATCCAGGGACCCATTCTGAATTCTATGGCTACACCCATACCAAGCTTGACACCAAAATTACTCAGTATATGGATGCCGGTGAGAAAGTTCTGGTTATTCTCTCTCATACTCCCTTTTACGCTGAGAGTGGTGGCCAGGTGGGAGATACTGGCCGCATTTATAATGCTGAAATGGTATTAAAAGTAGTGGATACACGTCGCGATGGTGATTCCATTATTCACGAAGCTGAATTGATATCCGGTACCATCAACGAAAAGCACGTAATTGCTGAAATAGATGCGAAGCGTCGTGGGAGCATAACACGAAATCATAGTGCCACCCATCTTTTGAATGCAGCACTTCGAAAAATTCTGGGTGAGCATGTGAAACAGGCCGGCTCACTGGTTGATGAAAACCATCTTAGATTTGATTTTAATCATTTTGAGAAAATGACGCCTGAAAATCTCATCCAGGCTGAGCAGATGGTCAATGCTGAGATTCGCATGAACAACGTTGCCAACATCCGCAGTATGAGCTTTGATGAGGCCAGGTTGGAGGGTGCATTGGCATTCTTCGGCGAAAAATATGGCGATGAGGTCAGGACGGTTAAATTTGGTGATTATAGTCATGAACTGTGTGGTGGTGCTCATGTACAAGCCAGTGGTGAAATTGGATTCTTCAGAATAGAGTCTGAGTCTGCAATTGCAGCGGGTGTGCGGAGGATTGAAGCAGTAACAGGTGAGACTGCAGAGAAATTCGCCAGACGTGAGCGCGAAGCCTTGAATCAGCTTCGTCATCTTTTGCCTGCTGATATAGCAGACCTGCCTGCCAAGGCTCAGCACTTGCTTGATGAGAAAAAGGAACTTGAAAAACAACTCAAAGCATTGTCTTTCAATCAAGCTGCATCCGTGCTTGAAGATATTGTAATAAAAGCCCAAAATATCGTTGGTGTAAATGTCGTAAGTGAAGTAGTAGAAGTCCCAGATACTGAGGCGCTTAAGGATCTGGGATCGGAATTGATCAGGCAAATGAAAAGCGGCGTTGGTGTTCTAGGAACCATCATTGAAGGATCCCCGTATCTTGTTTGCGTCGTTTCAGATGATGTGATCTCCAGGCACAAATTAAAGGCTGGGGAATTGGTGAGATCTTTGGGTCAACAATTGGGTGGTGGCGGTGGCGGAAAACCGCAAATGGCAACTGCAGGTGGAAAAGATGCAGCTGCTCTAAAAGATGTTATTTCAGGTGTATTTAAATTTGTAGGAGATCAGTTGGGATGAGCACTCAATTAATTGTAGAAAAATCCAACTCTGGCCAGATGGGGACATCCCTACCTGTATTAGATGTACCACACAAAAATTTGACTGAGCTTATCCCGGAAAAATATCTCCGATCTGAGAGTCCACGGTTGCCAGAAGTTTCCGAACCAGAATTGGTCAGGCACTATGTTGGGCTATCGAGTAAAAATCATCACGTGGACAAAGATTTTTATCCCCTGGGCTCCTGTACCATGAAGTACAATCCAAAAATCAACGATTGGACTGCATCTGTTTTGGCAGAAGTTCATCCCTATCAACCAGAATCCCTGAGCCAGGGGATTCTGAGTATCTATCACGAGTTGGAACAACAACTTTGCGCGATCACGGGGATGGCTGGATTCACACTGCAACCTGCTGCCGGCTCTCAAGGTGAATTGGTTGGCGTTTTGTTGATGCGCAAGTACCATGAGGTCAAAGGCAATGAAAAGGATGTTATCCTCATTCCTGATGCCGCCCATGGTACAAATCCCGCCTCTGTAGCAATGGCCGGCTATCAAGTGATTGAAGTCAAGAGTAATTCAAAGGGTCTGGTTGATCTGGAAGATTTTGAATCTAAAATCAACGACAGAGTTGCAGGATTTATGCTTACCAATCCAAACACGCTTGGATTATTCGAAGAAAACATCAGCAAAATATCAGCCTTAATTCACGGCGTGGATGGTCTCATGTATATGGATGGGGCCAATATGAATGCCCTGCTGGGGATTGTGCGTCCCGCTGATCTTGGATTCGATATTACCCATCTAAATCTGCACAAGACATTCTCAACACCCCACGGTGGCGGAGGTCCAGGAGCTGGTCCTATCGGTGTTACTGAAAAACTCATGAATTACTTGCCCAGACCCAGAGTAGAAATTAGTGCAGGCAAGTTTTACCTGGACTATGACCATAAACAGAGTATTGGGAGAGTCCACGGGTTTTACGGTAATTTTGGCGTACTCATTCGAGCGTGGACCTATATTCGAATGTTAGGACCAGAAGGGCTTAGGAGTATTTCAGAAATTGCCATTTCGAACGCCAATTATATGATGCACAAGCTCAAAGATGTGTTCGAATTGGCCTATGATAAAGCCTGCATGCATGAATTTGTTCTATCAGCCCAAACACAAAAAAAGCAGGGTGCCAACGCATTGCAGATAGCTAAACGGCTCCTTGATTTTGGGTTTCATTCGCCAACCATGTACTTTCCACTCATCGTAAAAGAAGCACTCATGATTGAGCCAACTGAAAGTGAAAACAAGCAAACCATGGATAGATTTATCGAAGTTATGAAACAGATCGCTGAAGAAATTGAAACCAATCCGGACATGTTGCATAGTGCTCCCCATAACACCCCCGTTGGCCGTGTGAATGAAACCTATGCCAATCGAAACTTGAACGTTCGCTGGTAATGGGGTTTTCCTATAGACACAACAGGCTTCATTGTGATGAAGTTGATTTCCAAACCTTGGCTCGGCAATATGGTACCCCGGTTTATGTCTACTCAGAAAGTATACTCAGACGAAATGCCGAGGTGATAAAAACCTGTTTTATTGACGACGGCTTCGATGTTTCCTATGCCATGAAAGCCAATCCAAATCCCGAAATACTAAGCCTGTTCAAGACCTATGGCTTTGGTGTCGATATTGTCTCAGCGGGGGAGCTGCAAATGGCTCATTATTCGGGCTTTAAAGGTTCTGAAATCAATTTTGCAGGAGTCGGGAAAACCCAAGCTGAGCTTAAGCTTGCCCTGGAAAATGAAATCGACCATTTTAATGTTGAAAGCCAGTTTGAATTAGACCAGCTGGAGACCCAGGCAGCTTTGATGGGAAGGCAAGCCAGGGTTTTACTCAGGCTGAATCCCGATATAGATCCGCAAACCCATCCACATATCTCAACAGGTTTAAAGCAGAATAAGTTTGGGATGGGGTCAGAGTTGGTGTCTCATATTCTAACCCATGCCCGGGAGTATCCCCATATCCAGTTTGATGGACTTCATTGTCATATCGGTTCTCAAATAACCAATCCGCAGCCCTTTCTGGATTTGATTGACTATTTGCAGCGCTATACAAACGAACTTTCGCAGTCTGGCGTGAAGCTCTCCCATCTTGATCTTGGTGGTGGCTTTGGTGTGAATTACGAGAATCCATTTGAAGATATCTTAACAACCACACCTTATCTGGAAACTTATGCAAAATCAGCAAAAGCTAAATTGGGTCGGTATAAGCTGCATATCCAGCCGGGTAGAGTATTAGTCGCGAATAGCGCAGTACTTTTATCACGGGTACTGGGGGTGAAGGAAAATGGCGATCATTATTTTGTGGTCATCGACGGGGCGACAACAGATTTAATTCGTCCGGCCCTTTACAATGCTTATCACCACATTTCGCCCTGTGAACGCAAAGAAAACACAAGGCTGGGTGATGTGGTTGGCCCCGTGTGTGAAAGTTCAGACGTTCTGGCAAAAAACAGGGAGCTGCCTGAGTTTAATTCTGATGACTTGCTAACCGTAGCATCTGCAGGTGCTTATGCCAGCTCCATGGGCTCGACCTATAATTTAAGACCACGCAGCCCTGAAATATTGGTTGGGGTTGATGGGAGCACGCGCTTGATTCGAAGACGTCAAACATTTGAAGAGATGACCACACTATATCAGATTTAACAGGCGGTCGATTTTCAAGGCAGATGTTGACAAGCCGATTTTAGGATACTTACTTATGGTTAGTTAAAACCATACCATTCAATCATTACAATTATGACCAATTTATCGAAGGATACAGGCATGAAAATCATTATTAGTACAGATCAGGCACCAGCTGCTCTGGGTCCCTACAATCAGGGGGTTGAAGTCAGTGGGCTCATATTTACTGCTGGCCAAATTCCCCTCAATCCCGCCACAGGGAAGCTCGTAGATTCGTCATTTAGTGACAGAGTCTACCAGGTGATGAATAATCTTAAAGCAGTTCTGGAAGCCGGGGGTTCTGATTTTTCTAGAGTCGTAAAAACAACTATTTTCGTAACGGATATGGGCAATTATGCTGAACTCAACAAAATTTATGGTGAATTTTTCCCTGGGAGCGATGCACCAGCCCGATCCGCGGTTCAAGTTGCTGCCCTGCCACTGGGTACAGATGTTGAAATAGAGATGATTGCGTATAAATAGACCCCATGGTTGTTCAAGTAAAACGAGTTATTCTGATCTTATTTGCCATGACGCTATTGAATGGTCAGTCTCAAATAGATAAAAGTCAGGTCGATTCATCCTCTATCAAATATCCTGGCAAAGCCCTATTCTTTTCCATCATCCCTGGCGGGGGGCAAATCTATAATCGGAATCCATTGAAAGCGTTGCTTTTTGCCGGTGCATTCGCTTACTATGGGTTTGAATATGGCCAGGCTCAGCAGGATTACGATCAGGATTTAACCAATCAAGACCTCCATCGCATCAGGAACGACAAAATATGGATGATGGGTCTGATCTGGACTCTGAATATTCTTGATGCCTATGTTGACTCCCAATTGTGGGACTTTGACAATTATGATATTGATGATGGTTCTCCTAGCTCAGAGACAGAACCGCTCCAATCCAAAAAAACGGGAAAAACAAATGATACAGAATAGAGAACGATGGGGTTCGAAACTTGGATTTATCCTGGCAGCCGCTGGTTCAGCCGTAGGTCTTGGAAATATTTGGAAATTTCCCTATATCGCTGGTGAGAATGGAGGTGCGGCGTTCGTTTTTGTCTACCTGATTTGTATCGGCATTATTGGATTTCCAGTATTGATCTCAGAAATTCTTATTGGTCGTACGACCCAGAAAAATCCGGTAGGTGCTTTCGCCATGTTGGCAAATTCCAAATTGTGGCGCTCGGTTGGGTTTTTAGGTGTCATAGCTGGATTCATGATTCTGTCCTTCTACAGTGTGATTGGTGGCTGGACAATCGGTTATGTGATTGAAACGCTTCGCGGTTCCCTTTCAGATTTTCATAATCCTGCCGAAGCGGGTATTCTCTTTAATCAGTTATCTGGCAGTGTGTTATGGACGATCAGCTATCACACAATATTCTTTGGCTTTACCATGTTTATCGTTATGCGGGGAGTACAAGGTGGGATAGAGCGTTCAAGTAAGATTATGATGCCCATACTACTTTCGATTCTGATAATTCTCATGATTCGTGGAATCACTTTGGAAGGTGCGTCTAAAGGTCTTGCCTTTCTCTGGGTCCCAGATTGGTCAAAAATTAATGGTCAGTCTATTCTGATTGCCCTGGGGCATGCCTTTTTTACACTCAGTCTTGGAATGGGTGCCATGTTGACCTATGGTAGCTATATGTCGAAAAAGGATAGTGTTGTAAACGCAGCCGCACAGGTGGTGTTTCTAGACACATTGATTGCACTCATGGCCGGTGTGGCGATATTTACAGCAGTCTTTGCCTCTGGCCTGGATCCTGCTGCAGGTCCTGGATTAATTTTTAAAACCCTTCCTGCAGTCTTTGCTTCCATGACTGGCGGTACTTTTTTTGCACTGCTTTTCTTTTTATTATTGGCCATAGCTGCATTGACTTCGGCAATTTCCTTGCTTGAAGTTGTCGTAGCCTATTTCGTTGATGAAAAAGAGTGGACCAGAAAGCAAGCAGTTCTCATTTTTGGTGGCTCCATTTACCTATTGGGCATTCCTTCAGCTTTGTCGTTCAATCTGATGTCAGACCTGACTCTGTACGGCAAAACTTTCTTTGATATCGTAGATTTTATAGCCTCAAATGTTTTATTGCCATTTGGTGGTCTGATGATTGCAATATTCGTAGGCTGGGTCTGGTCAAGAACAGAGGTAATGAATGCGGTTAAGGAAGGGGCAGAATCCCTTTTTGAGTCTTATCCGTGGTTTGAAGGTCTCTGGTTTATTTTTCTTAAATTTATAGCCCCAGTACTCATTACTGTTGTATTGCTTAACAGTTTGGGGATTGTTTAATTTAAACCTGTGGCCTAAACATTATTAAAATCGTATCGCATCTGGTCTCCAGCTAACCCAGAGCCCAAACTGCGAGAAAATACTGCTGCATTTAATCATTTAGAATGCACCATTGATTCCTAATTTAACAGGTTAAATCTGAATTGATCATTGTTTAAGGGATTGAATACCTTAAACAAGGATTGAGTATTAATAATAGGGGATTATCATGATCCTGGTAAAAGATAATCGCTGTGATTTTTGCGGTACCTGTGTGGCAGTTTGCCCAGTGGATGCCATCGAATTACGCGAAGCAGATATATCCATTATTCACGACACCTGCATTGATTGCGATATATGTATTTGGGTGTGCCCCATCGATGTCCTCACCTCTGACAAGCCTGTGGAGGTTGAGAATGACTGATTATGATGTAATTGTGGTCGGGGGGGGGCCAGCTGGTTCAATGGCTGCGGAAGCCGCTGCAAAAGGTGGTGCCAAGACGCTCCTGTTGGAAAAAGACCGAGACATTGGCTATCCCGTGCGGTGCGGAGAAGGTGTTGGAGCGAAAGCCTTGAAGCAATTTATGAATCCGGACCCCGGTATGATTGCTGCCACAATTTCAAAGGTCCGGATGAGATCACCTGACAATACTTGTGTTGATTTTGGTCAGGAGGAGGCTGGTTACATTCTTCATCGACGTATTTTTGACGTTGCTCTGGCAAATCGGGCGAGCAAGGCTGGGGCCGAGATCCAAACGCGTGCATATGTTGATGGGCTACTCATGGAAGATGAAGCAGTCACTGGTGTGAAATACCAATATATGGGCCAACATCGACACCTGACATCAAAGATTGTCATTGCTGCTGATGGTGTAGAATCCAGGGTTGGCAGAATGGCAGGGTTACGAACGTCTACAAAATTAAAAGATATGGAATCTGGATATCAGGTAACCGTTGGAAATATAGATGTTGATCAGGAGATGATTGATTTTTATGTGGGCGACAACTGGGCTCCAGGAGGATACTTGTGGATATTCCCAAAAGGCGATGGAATGGCAAACATTGGCTTAGGTATTTTAGGGATTTACAGTAGGTACGATAGTGCCCACGATAGAACACATAGTTTTATAAAAAAATATTTCCCCAAGGCAACTATTTTAGCCAGTGTCTGTGGAGGTATTCCCGTAGGCAAAACACTGAAAAAGATGACGTCTCATGGATTCATGCTTACAGGTGATGCTGCCCATATGGTCAACCCCGTTACTGGGGGTGGGATAATAACAGGGATGCAAGGAGGTCAGATAGCCGGTGAAGTAGCCGCTTTGGCCATTCAAAAAGGTAATGTCTCTGAAAAGGGGCTGGAAGACTATCCAATTCGTTGGCATCGAACTGAGGGCAAAACCCACGAAGCGTTTTATCGTATCTCACAAACCATCGATACAATCACTGATGAGCAATTAAATAAAATTGCCCATCGCCTGGTCAAAACGCCTTCCTCTGAATTATCACTGCTGAAAATATTTACAACAGTCGCACGAGAAAAACCCAAAATGCTTCTTGATGTAACCAGAGCATTTGCCGGGGTTTAATCCTTAAAAATATAGAAAGACAGGTTTTAGTTGACATATTATTCCCGCACAACGCATTCTAAGTACTGCTTATGAATTTTCCAGAATATCTAAATGGGATAGGTTTAGGCACTTTTGTTTCCTTTGACCTTGAAACAACGGGGCTTGACCCCAAAGTAGATTTTGTCATTGAACTGGGCGCAGTTAAAGTGGTTAATGGTGTTCCCACAGAGAGATACCAGCAATTTATCAAACCTCCTGTCCGCATACCTCCATTTATTCAGAAATTGACTGGCATAACAAACGAAATGGTTGCCGATTCACCTACCTTTGAGGAAGTCGTAGATGATTTATACGATTTTCTAGGCGATCATCCACTGGTTGCTCATAACATTTATTTTGATCACAATTTTCTCAATGTAAAACGAGAGTTGATAGACGGTTTTCCACTAAAAAATGAATTGATTGATACACTAAGTCTGGTTCGCACCATGCGATATGATATGATTAATCACAAGTTGGGAACCGCTGCAGAGTTTTATGGATTATCCAAAGAGGGGGCACACAGAGCCGATTACGACGCTGATCTGGTCGCTGACCTGTTGCTCATAATGATCTCGGAAATGAAGCGATTATCTCAGGATGTCCTGAAAGTCCTCGTTGATGTCACTCATGGCACTCAGCTACCCAACGAAGCCTTATATCGAAATATGTTGGATTGGACCGTTTCTGGGCGAGCTCTCGAAGCATTGGAAGATTATCCTCGAATCCCAATACCCCAAAAACCAAATATTCGCCACAGTTCAGTCGAAGGGACCTATCCAGATCTTGATCAAATATTCTCTGAAGAGGGTCTATTATCACTCAAATTGGATGATTATGAACGCCGAGAAACACAAGTTTCGCTGGCCTATGATATCCAGACTGCCATGCGCAACGACGAATTCCTCATGGCTGAGGCTGGAACCGGAGTGGGAAAGAGCCTGGCATATACTATTCCAGCCGTGCTCGCCCGTCACGAATTCAAGGAAGATGAACCGTTGCTCATTAGTTGTAACACTAAAAATTTACAAGACCAACTTTTCCATAAGGAAATTCCCTTCATTCAGGAGCAGCTTGGCCTGCCAGTGCGAGCACTGCTTCTCAAAGGTCGCAATAATTATATTTGCAAAACGAAATGGCAGCGGGCCATCCGCGATATTGGGTGGCGATTTAGCAGAAGGGAGAAAGAAGCACTTCAAACCCTGGTTGTCTGGGCTCACGAAACACCCACCGGGGATATTGATGAACACAATGGGTTTCATACCATTGGTTCGGCACTGGTCTGGTCCAAGCTCAATAGTGAACCAGGATTTTGCACCACCAATGTCTGTGCTCACAATGATTTCTGTTATTTGGGAAAACTTCGACAGGAATCAGCAAAAGCGGATATTGTCGTTGTAAATCATTCGTTACTGCTAGCAGATGCGGCAGCAGATCATGCTATTTTGCCTCGCTACCAACGACTTATTGTTGATGAAGCCCACCTACTTGAAAAGACAGCATATCAGTTCTTTGCGGCCGAATTCTCATATCAGACCTTGCGGGTGCAAATGGATCAATTGTTTCAATCGGGACGCTCCAAGAGTGGAATGTCCATTGAACTTAGACATCTCATGGTTCTCGTCGATGAAAAGCGCAAAAGTGGTCTGGTCACGCAATTGGATCACCTGGAAACGGATATCGCTGATATTGACAAAAACCTGCTTGCTTTTTTTACAGAATTTAAAGCCACTCGCCAGCGTGAACTTGAAAGAGCAACCTTTACTTATAAAGAACTGTATAACTCAGAATCAAATGTATTTGCATCCGTCAGAGGTATTTGGTATTCTGTTATTACGAGCCTAACCACATTGTCAAACCTTGTTAGAGAGATTGAAAAGTCCCTGGATGACCTTGAGGATGATAACTTACCTGGTCTCACTGAGATCAGCTCAAGATTCCACTCCTGGCGTGAACTCATGGTCCATACGCTCGATGTGATGGATAAACAGGCTGCGGCTGATAATCCAGAATTAATCTATTGGTTTGAAATCATGCCGAAAAGTGATGTGGTGTCAGTGAAATTTGTTCAGGTTCCCCTTGAAGTTGGGAAACAGATGCAGGCGCGGATTTACGAAGAGTTGTCCTCCGCAATATTCACATCGGGCACGCTCAATATTGATGGTAGTTTTAATTATCTGAAGCATCGTCTTGGGTTGAGAGGTCACGATCGACTCACTGAGAAGACCTACCCATCTCCGTTTTTCTATGAGGATCAAGCCCGAATATTTGTGCCAACTTTTATGGGTCCCCAAAACGCCGAGAATTACACAATCGAGGTCCTGTTTCTGCTGGAAAAAATATGGGAATCGCATCCTGTTGGAACGATGATTTTGTTCACCAGCTATACCATGCTGCTTAACTGGCAGGAAGAGCTTGAAGACAGAATAAAGGGATCGGGCAGAAAACTACTGGTTCAATCGAGCCGCGTTTCCAGAATGGATTTAATCAACCAATTCAGAAAGTATCCCGATAGCATATTGCTAGCCACTGATAGCTTCTGGCAGGGAGTTGATATTAAGGGTGATGCTCTACAGCTATTGGTCATTGCGAAATTGCCCTTCCTGGTACCCTCAGATCCTATCGTCAGGGCAAACTGTGACGCACTAAAGGCTTCAGGTGAAAATGACTTTATGGGATACAGTGTTCCTGAGGCAGCCATCAAATACAAGCAGGGAGTAGGGCGTCTCATAAGAAGCACGTCGGATTTTGGCGCAATCCTATCGTTAGATGATCGAATCTTTACCAAACGTTATGGAGATTATTTCAGGAATTCAACACCCATACCCCATGTCCCTGCAAATAGCGAACGTGAATTGGTGGAAATGATCGGGAACTGGTACAAATCTCATGGAATTAAAAGCAAGAACTCTAACTAGAATGAGGTTCAAATGATTCTAGACGGCAATTCTTTTACATTAGCCATTCTTAGAGAAGAACTTAGGCTTCCTTCAGAATTATCGATTTCTAAATCTTCCAAAATTCTGGTAAGAGCTTCACGGGATGTTGTAGATCAGGTACTCGAAACTGGTAAAACGGTTTATGGCATTAATACGGGCTTTGGTCGACTGGCCAATCAAAGAATATCCAGTGACAAATTGAGACAATTGCAAATCAACCTGCTGCGAAGTCATGCAGCGGGGATAGGCAATTATTTTTCGGAAAAAACAGTTCGGCTCATTCTGCTATTGAAAATCAATAGTCTGCTTCGCGGCTATTCCGGTATTCGGCTTGAAATTATTGAAGCCCTCATTCGTTTTTATAATACTGGTCTGATGCCTGCTATTCGCGAACGGGGAAGTGTCGGAGCCAGCGGGGATCTTGCTCCACTGGCTGATCTGGCTTTGCCATTAATAGGAGAGGGTGCATTTCTCAGCGAAGATGGAGGGATACGGCCAGCTGCGGAAGTCCTTGAGGATCATGGGATTAGTACAGTTGAGTTGAAGGAAAAAGAAGGACTTTCCCTGATCAATGGAACCCAGGTGAGTACCGCCATGGCCATCGAAGCAATCCTTTCAATTCGCGATCTGTTCTATACAATCACAGCTACAGGAGCTTTCAGTACAGAGGTCATGTTGGGTACGGACACAGCCTTTCGAAAAGAGATCCAAGAGGCCAGAAATCAAGTGGGTCAAATTTATACAGGAAAGCTACTGTATCAGCTCATGGCACATAGTGGATATAGAGATGCACATTTGGAATGTGATCGGGTCCAGGATTTCTATAGTATCAGGTGTATGCCTCAGGTTCTCGGCTCACTCTATGATTTAATCTTGTATGCAGAAAATATTTTGACCCGTGAAAGCAATAGTACTACCGATAATCCCGTCACCCTCATTGACGAAAATATTATAATTTCAGGTGGAAATTTTCACGCTGCACCACTGGCTCATACTATGGACTTTCTGGCAATAGCCCTGGCCGATGTTGCGGCAATGAGCGAACGCAGGATCGCAGCATTCCAGGAAACCAGTCAAAGTAATCTTCCCATGTTTCTCATGAAAGATGCGGGCTTGAATTCCGGATTTATGATTGCTCATGTTTCTGCTGCAGCGCTCGCCAGCGAGAATAAAAGTCTCGCGCACCCAGCTTCTGTAGACACCATCCCTACCTCCGCCAATCAGGAAGATCATGTAAGTATGGCGCCAAACGCGGGTCATCAGTTAAGGCAAATTATCGCGAATACTGCTGCCATTGTGGCCATTGAGCTTATGTGCGCAGCGCAAGCTAGAGATCTGAATCCACAATATCACCTGGCCTCCTGCAGTGAAGAAATCTATAGAACCATTAGGGAGAAGGTTCCATACCTGGAAGTTGATGGTCCTCTCAGTGGACACATAGAGTGCATTTCACAGTTCGTAGCTTCCGGTAAAATATCTGCGATTGTTAAAAAACATATCGAGGAGATATCATGAGTTTAACTACAAAAATTGGTTTAAGCTTATTGGGTGTGATTATTATTTTTAATTGCGCGTCTAAATCTACAACCTATGATCTGCCAAGTGCCGGCACAACTGCAAAACCAGAATGGGTAGGAACGCACAAAGTCGTACGAGATACCATTTTCCTTGTCATTCTGTTACCTGATGAACTTGCGCTCGATATGGATAAATCAGTTCAGAAAGCTCAATCAGAACTACAAACCATACTCGTGACCGAGTTAGAATCAATCCTGCGAGATTTTTGGCTAGAAAATCGGAGTGGCTACACAGACGCTGAGCAATTCAAATTACTTTCGGATCTTCCCATTACTCTCGAGCAAATAATGACGCATGTCGACGTTGTTGATGGCTGGGAAAAAGACGATGATGTTTCAATACTGTGTGCGCTTGACTATGAAGAGGTTGCTGACATAGTCATGCGAGACATGGAAATCGACGATGAAGTCTTTTTATCATATTTCATGCGCCGCATGGACGAACTTACAAAAAAATATCATTAGGACCCCAGTATGAAATTTGTCGATTATGTAAAAATAAAGGTTATGGGTGGAAAAGGTGGGGACGGCATCATTGCGTTCCGCCGGGAAAAATTTGTGCCTAAGGGGGGACCTTCAGGTGGAAATGGTGGTAAAGGGGGCAGCATCATTATAGAGGTCAACGCCCAACTGCATACCCTCCAGGATATTCGCTACCATCGCATTTACAAAGCCACTCGAGGTCGGCATGGTGAGGGTAGTTTAAAACACGGGAAAAAGGGTCAAGATATCATCATCAAAGTACCTGCTGGAACCATGGTGAAGGATTTTGTATCTGGAGATGTCCTTGCTGATCTTCAAATTGATGGTGAATCTATTGTGGCCGCCAGGGGCGGAAATGGGGGTCGAGGAAATGCTGAATTTGTTAAACCTACCCACCAGGCACCTCGAGAATTTGAGTATGGCCGTACTGGAGAGGAGCGCGAACTGGAGCTTGAGCTGAAAGTTCTGGCGGATGTAGGTCTGGTTGGTTTCCCCAATGCAGGGAAGTCGACCTTACTGTCAAGGGTTTCAAGAGCAAAACCGAAAATTGCTGATTATCCCTTCACAACATTAGTACCCAATCTGGGAATTGTGAAATCGGGTGCCTATACAAGTTTTGTTATGGCGGATATTCCGGGTCTTATCGAAGGTGCTCATGAGGGTAAAGGCTTGGGTACTCAATTTCTAAGACATGTTGAACGTTGCAGCATCCTGCTATTTCTCGTTGATGTCAACGATGAAGATCCTTCAGAATCTTATCGTTTACTCTATGAAGAGGTAAGAAAGTTTAGTCCCGATCTCCTTAACCGTACAAGAGTGCTGGCTATCACAAAGATGGACTCTTTTGTAGGCGTACCTCAAATATCCACTTTTGAGCCGATTGGGCTTTTTCCCATATCATCTGTCACAGGGGAGGGACTTGAAGAATTGATTAAAGCATTGGCAACACGTATTGGTGGATAAAGATTTTTCAAATATCATTCGGATCCTGAGTATTCCGGGAGTCGGACCACGTAAAACCCTGGATTTATTTGCACATTTCGGCTCACTGGAACGCATCTTTGCTGCAGGTCACAGTGAATTAATCCAAGTCACAGGGATCAGAGATGTAATTGCCAGAGCTATTCTCGCGCCAGCAGATCAAAATATCATGTCTGGTCAGCTTAGTCTAATAGAGAAATTTGATATAAACCTGATTAGTATTTGGGATGAACGGTATCCGGAAGTCCTCAAACAAATATATGATCCTCCGATTGCATTGTTTTGTCGAGGAAACGTAGAGCTCCTCAACACGAAGAATATTGGCATTGTTGGGACCAGAACCCCAACCAGTTATGGCAAGGAAGTGGCCGCTGAGTTTGGGCTGGAGTTAGCAAAACGCGGATTTACCGTTACCTCTGGTGCGGCGATGGGGATTGATTCTGTTGTCCATCGCGCTGTTCTACAAGGGTCTGGGAAGACGATCGCAGTACTTGGCTGTGGGGTCGATCGGGTCTACCCCGCTGAGAATAGGCCTCTGTATGCTGAAATTATAAAGCAGGGATTATTGGTTAGTGAATTCCTCATGGGCACTAAGCCTGATGCGCCGAACTTTCCAAGGCGAAATCGGATCATTTCAGGACTCTCGGCAGGGACTGTAGTTGTTGAAGCTGCTGAGCGCAGCGGCTCATTAATCACAGCCTATTTTGCTCTGGACCAGAACCGAGAAGTCTTTGCAGTGCCAGGTTCGATTCGAAATCGCCAGAGTCGAGGCACCAATCAGCTTATCCGGCAAGGGGCAAAATTAATCGAAAGTGTGGATGATATTTTGGATGAGCTGGGTGAAAAATTTCGCATGGGTAAATCTGCCGGGCAACAGGAATTGAGCATAAGTACGGACCCTGCTGAAGCGACAATTCTAACTCATCTTTCGGCAACCGAGGCCATTCAAATAGACGATCTTTCCGCAATTTCCGGACAAACAACCTTTGCAATACTGGGAACCTTGCTGCAATTGGAGATGAAGGGACTTGTTCTGCAGATGCCAGGGAAATATTTTAAACGAAAATAATCAATGCTCAAAGGAGCCCTTGATATGATATCCAATCTGATAAATTACTTAGATCAAAGTGTTACTGCCTACCATGCAGTCATCGCTGCAGAGCATGAGCTTATTAAAAAGGGGTTTATAAAACTGGATGAACGTGCTATTTGGGATCTTCTGCCAAATGCCAAATATTATACCATCCGCAGTCAGAGCGCTCTGACTGCCTGGCAGATGGGAAATGGTGCTGAACCAGGTGTCCGACTCATTGGGGCTCACACGGATTCACCAGGTCTTCATTTAAAACCAAATGCGCAATATGGTAAAAGTGGCTACATCCAATTGGGTGTTGAAGTTTATGGTGGCCCACTACTGGCCAGCTGGACAGATCGGGATTTGTCTCTTGCTGGCAGAGTTATCATGAAAGTCGATGGCCAGCTGAAAGTGCTCCCATTCAGATCGGATCAAGTCCTGTTGAGAGTCCCTCAACTTGCTATTCATCTAAACAGAGAAGTCAATGAGAAAGGGTTACTGCTGAATAAACAACTGCATATGCCACCCATATTGGCGCTTGAAAATATTGAAGGCGAGCTGATAGATACGAATCTTATCCGGGATCATATTGCAACGACTCTGGCTGTTGAAAGTGGCACCATCGTTAATTGGCAATTAGAGTGTTATGATACGCAACCTGCCAGCTTGAGCGGATTAAATCAGGAGTTTCTAGTAAGTGGACGTCTCGATAATTTGACGATGTGTCACGCTTCTCTGCATGCTTTGATCGATGATGCCTATGAGAGTCCACAAACGACCATGATCGCCTTATTTGATAATGAAGAGATTGGGAGTTCAACCCAGAATGGGGCTGCCTCATCCTTGATGCGAGATATTATTCAGAGAATTGCCGGATCTGATGCGGGTCATCACAACTTGCAACGAGCTTTGGCTAACAGTGCTTGCATCTCTGCAGATGGTGCTCATGCTGTGCATCCAAATTATGTTGAATATCATGATCCACAGCATGCTGTAAAAATGAATCAGGGTCCTGTGATTAAAGTGAATGCAAATCACCGCTATGCGACCAGTGCCTTCAGTTCCGCCATGTTTGAACAACTATGCCTGGATGCAGACATTCCTGTACAGCACTATTCCCATAAGACTGATTTGCCCTGTGGCTCAACAATTGGTCCTATCACTGCCACGGGATTGGGTATTCCCGTAGTGGATGTAGGCAATGCCATGCTCTCAATGCATTCCATCAGGGAGACGACAGGGGTTCATGATCACGCAATGATGATGCAGGTTATGCGAAAGTTTTTCACCAAACAGGATCTTCTCTCGGTTTCAGTGTAAGGATTCTGTTCCACTGGGCAGCACTTGTATCCAGGGGCAAGGAAAGGAATAAATCAGACTTCCTTCACCCTCAATAATTGATACATTATTCGGCTTTTTAAATGATTAAATACATCGACTGTTCTTAAAGATGCGTCGTGCTTTCAGGTCCTGCAATAAAAGCAGGCCCAACCCCGTCAGATCCGGAAGGAAGCAGCGGTAAGCATTGCGATTGTGTGCTGGAATTCCCTGATGCACGCGCATCTTTGAGAATAGCTAATTTCAATAAATTGGAAAGTCTTATTCCGTGGCTGATCAAAAACCTGCATACATTGTATCTTCGTTAAAATATAGACCTCAGACATTTGAAGATGTGGTGGGTCAGGATCATGTATCTCGAACTTTGAGAAATGCACTCCAAAGACAACGTTTAGCCAATGGATACATATTTACTGGTCCCAGAGGCGTAGGCAAGACAACTTCAGCCCGAATTCTGGCTAAAGCGATTAATTGTGAGAATCCGAAGGATGGCAATCCCTGTAATGTTTGTAAGCACTGCATCGAAATTACAGCAGGCCGAAGCCTGGATGTCCAGGAAGTTGATGGCGCTTCTACCAGAGGTATCGATGCAATTCGAGAATTACGTGAGGTCGTCAAATATCCCCCCACAAATTCGCATTATCGTGTCTATATCATCGACGAAGTGCATATGCTCACCAAAGAGGCATTCAATGCGCTCTTGAAAACGCTTGAGGAGCCACCGCCACAGGTCCTGTTTATCTTTGCGACCACCGAGCCACAAAAAGTCCCATTGACCATTCTGTCACGCTGCCAACGTTATGACTTCCGAATGATCTCAACCGAGACCATGGTGGCACGCTTGAGGATGATCAGTGAGAATGAGGGTATTTCAATTTCGGATGAAGGATTAGCTCTGATATCCCGAAAGGCTGCCGGTAGTTTGCGAGATTGTCTGAGTTTACTGGATCAGGTATCCGCTTTTGCTGAGGATGAAGCTTCCATAGACCTGGTTAGGAGTGTCCTCGGAGTATTGGATGCGAGTATCTATTTCGAATTAATCCATCATATCGCAACGCAATCCAGCGACAAATTGATCAATCAGGCGAATATGTTGTTCTCCCAGGGGATTAGTATCTCAGAATTTCTTCATGGACTCAGCGAGCACATACGAAATTTACTTATCGTAAAGATTGCTGGGGTTACCACTTTTCTGGATGTCTCTGATGCTGATTCATTATCACTGGCGGAACAGGCTGCCTATTTAGAAGAGCGGGATTTACTTCGAATGCAGACTATTGTCATGGATACCATTCATGCACAACGATTTGTGAGCAATCAGCTCGTTTCAGTAGAGCTCATGCTCTTAAAATTAGCGCGGAATACCAAGGCCCTGGATCTCGACGCGCTTCTCACTGGGCAAAGTTTACCTGCCGTAGGCATCCCTGAATTAAAACCGATTCCAAATACGACCCCCACACTTGTAAAGGATCAGGGTACGCCAAAACGCATCGTCGTCCCGATCCAGCCAGAACCAGAAAAAAATCTGGCGCCCGTGCTGAATTTGGATGGATCCATCGAAGCGACTCCGCCTGCCGCAGAAACATCAAATAATGTTATCGTTGAAACCCCACCTGACGTGGAAAAGGAACATAAGCTGGTCCCGTCTGACTCTCCAGAACCTGAAGCATTGGCTGAACCGGAATCGGACCTTTCCACAATGGAGAAAGAAGTGGATTCCCCTGAAAAAGGAGAGGATGTTTCCTCTGTTTCCAGCTCGGCACTGGAAGAAGTTAAAGCAAACTGGGAAGTGTTTATCGAGGCATTGGGCGCTCTTGGAAGATCTACTGGTGCCTTTATGAGTGAAGGTACGCCAAGTTCATTTGAAAATGGTTCCTTAATTGTCATATTTGCGCCAGCGCAAAAATATCATATTCAAACACTGAGCAAGAGTATCAAAGAGATTCAAGATATCGCTACAAAAGTATTCGGAACCAACATGACCATTGAGCTCTTAGAACGAAATGGCCATAAACCAAAAGAACGAAAAGAAGACGCAATTCTTGCTCATCCAACATCTCAACATCTGCTTGATATTTTTGATGGTGAGATAATTGATAGCTAGTCATGGGATCAAAAAGATCGAAAATCATAACAATCGATCTGATTCTTGTAAATTTATAAATGAATATTCGAAATAGGAGAATACTCCAATGATGCCAAAAGGCGGAATGGGAAACCTTTTAAAACAGGCCCAAAAAATGCAAAAGGATATGGAAAAAGCTCAGGAAGAACTGGCATCCATTGAAGTTGAAGGTTCCGCAGGTGGCGGGATGGTCAGCGTCCGGGCCAATGCGAAGATGCAGATAATATCCATAAAGATTGAGCCTGATGTGCTAGAGGATGATGTAGACATGGTAGAAGATCTGGTTTTGGCAGCCGTTAATCAGGCCCTTGGCAATGCCCAGGACGCCGCCAACGCTCGCATGTCTCAGGTCACTGGTGGAATGATGGGTGGCATGGGCGGATTAAATATACCCGGACTTGGATGAAAATTCTTCCAGATAGTCTCGAGCGAATCACTGAACAATTTTCCCGATTTCCAGGAATCGGTAAGAAAACAGCGCAACGCATGGCATTTCAACTTATTGAGTGGAATCCTGAGGATGTACAGCGGCTTGGGAATGTTATTATTCAGAGTACACAGAAACTAAGACAATGCTCAATTTGTAATCTCATTACTGAAGCTGATCCATGTCCTGTGTGTCTTGATACACGACGGGATGAATCCATCTTGTGTGTTGTGGAAGACTCCAAAGATGTGGTCGCCATTGAAGAGACAAGTCGATTTTCGGGGAAATATCATATCCTCGGTGGGGTATTGTCACCTCTGGAGGGTGTCGGTCCAGATCAACTAAATATTCGAAATTTACTTACACGCCTTGATGATATTAAAGAAATTATTATTGCAATGAATCCCAGTATAGAAGGAGAAACGACCTCCTTATATTTGGCAAGGATTCTACATGAAAAGGAAATCAAAGTAACGCGCTTAGCCCGAGGCATTCCAAGTGGGGGAGATTTGGAGTACATCGACGGAATAACCTTAGGCAGAGCCCTAGATGATAGGAATGTGCTCGCATGATACATAAATTACCAAATATTCTGACCATCTTTCGAATTGTAGTCACTCCACTGATAGTCTGGTTGCTGATTGGCTTTGATGGATTTACGCTCCATCTGATTGCATTATTCCTATTTCTGATTGCCTCATTGACCGACTTATTTGATGGAATGTTGGCACGCAAACTCCAGGTGGTGAGTGAGTTTGGAAAATTTATGGATCCCCTGGCGGATAAAATATTGGTGAATAGTACTTTCATCACTCTGAATATCCTGGATGTCATGCCCATATGGATTACAGCTGTTATTATTCTGCGAGATATGGTGGTTACATTATTGCGTTGGGCCATGTTAGCCAATGGCGCCTCTATGAATACAAGTAGATTGGCAAAATTGAAGACCACTTTTCAATATGTCTCCATGTATGTCGGTTTGATTTTCATTCTTTTGGGACATTTTGAGAGTCTGGATTCTGTGGTTGCAATCTTGGAAGAGTGGTTCGTGACCGAGTCTATATTCATTCTTACTGGCATTGTTACTGCCTACACGGGATTCTATTATCTTTGGATCAATCGAGCATTCGTAAAAAGCATCTTCCAGGAAAAAGAATGATCCAACTGCTCAGAGTCTTTACATCTGTAGGGTTTGTTGGTCGAATACCCGGAGCTCCAGGTACCTATGGTTCACTGGTGACCTTAGCTCTGGCTTATTTATGGAGCAGCAAAGTCACCGATAATATTCTCGTCACTCTGGGTCTTATTATAGTCCTGACTGTGCTTGGTGTCCTGGCATCAACCCGGGTAGCGAAGTCATTAGGGTTGGAAGATCCTGGTGAAATTGTGATTGATGAATTGGTGGGACAATGGATTGCAGTTCTTGCCATCCCAAATCACTGGACCTATTGGGTGGCCGCATTCATTTTGTTTCGGATTTTCGACATCTGGAAACCATGGATCATCGACAAGTCACAACAACTACCGGGTGGCTGGGGTATTATGATTGACGATGTTCTTGCAGGTATTTTGGCTCTTCTCCTCGTGCAAGGGGCTGCTCTTATTCTATGATTAAGCTGAATGCAATTACCATATCTATTGGTGATGAACTGCTCTCTGGTAAAACAATCGACTCCAATAATGCCTACATTTCTCAACAGCTTGATTTGATAGGTATCCCTGTCGTAAAAAAGCTCATCATTGGTGATGTTCGTGAAGATATCATTGATGCTTTGGATTGGGCTTTCGCTCAAGCTGATATCCTGACACTCACCGGCGGACTGGGTCCAACCCATGACGACATCACAAAATCTGTCCTGTGTGAATACTTTGGCGTAGCACTTGTACCTTATCCTGAATTACTTGAGAAACTTAAAGAACGTTTTATAAAACGCGGGTTTAAATTTTCAGTCTCCAATGAATCACAAGCTGAATATCCTGAAAACGCTGCTCTGCTAGAAAATCCAGTCGGTACTGCCCAGGGAATGCATTTTGTACATAAAGGTAAACACCTATTTGTGATGGCTGGTGTACCCAATGAAATGAAGGCCGTTACTGACAAGGGAATCATTCCCATATTGGCAACGCTGACTTCAGCACTGGTGGAAAAAATTGATATTCATTCAATCGGAATTCCAGAGTCCACGCTTTACGAATTGAGTAAACCAATATTCGATGAACATCCCAACCTTAAGGTGGCATATTTGCCAAAACAGGGCATGGTGACCATACGATTATCAATAAATTCGAACAATGTCGGAGAAAATACAGCATTTTTACTTGGCATATTTGAGCAGATAAGGCAACGAAGACCAAAAAATATATACGGTCATGATCGGGAGGACCTATCCTCAGTAATCGGTAGTCTACTATTAGAACGAAAAGCCACAGTGGCAACAGCTGAATCCTGCACTGGTGGTCTGGTTGCAAGTATGATCACGGACATTAATGGAAGCAGCGATTATTTCAGCACAGGTTTTGTGACTTATGCCAATCAGACCAAGCAAAAGCTACTAGGCGTTCGTGAGGAAACACTGGCCCGTCACGGCGCAGTGAGTGAAGAAACAGTGTCTGAAATGCTTAGCGGCACCCTAAGGCACGCCGAATCGAACTATGCAATTGCTATTTCAGGGGTTGCTGGTCCAACTGGGGGAAGCGCAGAAAAACCGGTTGGCACTGTCTATATCGGAGTGGCAGACAATTCAAGACAGCATATTCAAAGATTTCAATTTGGTAATAATCGCATATTGAACAAAGAGATGAGTGCGTTTACAGCTCTAAATCAATTGCGTCTGTTAATGGAAGGCTTGATTTAATGGATCAAATTAGAACTTTTCTTGCCCTTCCATTGCCAGCAGAATTAAAGCTTTACTTAAAACGAATGGTAGAACCGATCCGGAATCGTCAGGATAAAATTAACTGGGTAAAAGAAGAGAATGTCCATATAACTCTGAATTATCTTGGAGATACCGATCCAGATGTCATAGATGAACAGGCGTTGAGACTCGAATCCATGTTTGCCACATTGCCAGCACTGAAATTGGGAACAACGGATACAGGCATATATCCCCATGCCAATGAGCCAAGAGTTTTATGGGTAGCCACTGCGCCCTATGACACATCACTGGCCTCTCTGAAAGAAAAATTGGATAATGTCCTGGGTCATTTTGGATATAATCTTGATAAACGTCAATTTCAACCCCATATTACCGTCGCT
>JABMOT010000281.1 GCA_013202385.1 Fidelibacterota bacterium | reverse complement strand
TGAACAGCACGACCGATTAACAGGCTTGAAAAATTATGGGATAAAGCGACCCACAGTGAACCCAAACCAAAGATCGCCACAGCCAGGATATAGATCTTCCTGCGTCCGTGGATATCTGATAGTCGGGCAAAAAGTGAAACACCGATCAGATTGAATAGGACGTAAATTGAAAATATCCACCCAGTAAATTGGACATCCAGATTTAAGGCACTTTCAATGGAAGGCAGGGCGGGGCCTACAATGGATATATCCAGGGCACCCATGAGGACTCCAACAAACAGGAGTGCAATTATTTTTCGATTTTGTTTTGAATCCATGGGATATGACTTTCGATTTTGAGCTTGCTAAAACAATTCGTGAACCAGTTTCCATTTATGGGCGACTTTACTCAATAAATTTGGATGCAGCCCCCGATATGTAGTTTCCACGCTAACTCAGAACAACTTACACCTAAATCGAAAAATTCATGTTGGATTATCCAAATATTAGTGTCTGTTAACCAAAGATAATTGCCGCCCCAGGATTCTGATTGGAAAAGCCTTTTGAGTTTTCAAACAGGATTGAAAAATTCAATTGGCACCCAGGCAGGAATAAGGGTTAGTGACTATGACTCTCAGTGATTCCAGCGATAACATTTTGCACTATTCGTGGAATCTCATTTGAATAAAGTCATTGAGTGGTTTTTGGGTCCTGTGTTATCGCTTAAGCTGCCGTCAATCGACTACGAATCCATTTCACATAAGCAAAAACAATAGGCAGACATACCAGATACATTAAAATCCCATAAACACCAGAGGGCAGGCTGAGCAGTGATAATCCTTCTCCACTGGGCAAAATGAGATTCCCAACAGTTATTCCAACAGTGGCATTTTGAATCCCCGTGGCAATCGCCACAGATACAGACTGAGCCTCACTCATCTTAAAGAGATGCGCACTGCCATAACCCAGAAACAACATGATGATTATGAGAGTCACGATTCCAGGTCCCAGAACCGTCACATTGTTGATAAAGGTCTCCCATTCACTTGCCAGGGCTCCTAGCACAATGACAACAAACAGCAGGGCTGATATTTTATTGGCCCTGGGCTCGAAAGACTTGGTGAAATTCTCAGCCTTATGGTGAAGATACAAACCAATGGAGACTGGAATTGCCGTGATAAAAAACATGGTTAGTCCCAGGGTTAGAACATTGATTTCTGGAGCCTCAGACCCCATAAAATAATGAATGGAAAAACCTGTAATCAGCGGAAGGGTGATTACAGTGAAAATACTGACAACAGCCGTGTAGGAAATAGACAAAGCAGTATCACCCTTGGCGAGTTTAGTAAGAATGTTTGAGGTTACCCCTCCTGGGCTACAAGCGAGAATCATCAACCCCACTGCCATTTCTTTGCCAAATCCGAAGAGAACGATAATACCGAAAGCTACAATGGGTAGCAGGACCATCTGATTGATGACACCGACTGCAAAGACTTTTGGTTGGATTGCTACATTTTTGAAATCTTGTGTTGTTAAACTAAGACCCAGGCTGAACATAATAAATACCAGTGACAACGGAAGGATGATATCGATAAGCATAATCGTACTCCATTTTTATATACGCATTTGATTGAATTGAGTTAGGCCTTTATCACCGTGTGGAAACTTTTTTCCCACGGTAAACCTGGATAAACCTGTTGTTGGAATTCATGTAAAAATAGTCTTCAAATGTTTTTATCCCATGCTTTTTTTAACGGTAGGCTCTGGGCATATTCAATTTTGCTGAAGCTTTATGAGCGCTTTGGGTTAATTTCAGCATTCAGAAACCCTGTTTAGAGACGAAAATAATAAGTGGCATGTGAGTGAAGATTTCCCGTCATTCAAAAGAGATATTGAGTAGCTATATGATAAAGAAGTCATTGTGAAGCGCGAATCTGTTTTCAGATCTGATACCAAAGATGTTATGTCCGTTGATTACAAGCGAGCGGCAATTTTTGTCTTTATATTCTGGACAGTTTTAATCGGTGCTGCGGTGACGTGGACATTCTTCAGAGAGCAGGAAGGAGCCTACAGGGCAGCACTCGAAACTGGAAGATCTCAGATAAAAATGTATATCCTATCACGGAACCTGGGTACAGGTCATAGCAGTGTCAATGTTCCCTTGATGGACAAAACACAACCCAATCAAAATCTGAAGGGTGATGAGGAGGCTGGTAATGAATCGCCCTCAGGACCAAACCTCACCCTGCTACACCCTTTCAATAGGACACCTCAGAATAATGACGCGGATACTGAAACGAATGGTTTTTTGGCTCATCTCACGAGTCTGAATCCCCTCAACCAGGCAAATATAGCAGATAACTGGGAAATTCAGGCTCTACATAAGTTTGAAGCAGGCGAAACCGAAGTAAATACAATAGAATTAATCGATAGCGTGAAACATTTGCAATTGATGCTGCCACTTACAACTGAATCTGCCTGTATGAGCTGTCACCAAATGCCGGGCATCAAACAGGGAGAGTTTCGCAGTGGGGTGAGTATAACATTTCCACTGACACCTTATCTTGCAATTGCCAGGGATCATTCGCTTGGAATGGGAGTGGGTTTTGGATTTTTTTGGATATTGGGTGTATTCATTCTCGTCTACGCTGTGAAACAATTGAAGTTACGGAAAAAAGAGCGTCTTCTTGCTATCCATGAGTTGCAAGCCAGTCATGAAAAATATCAGACCCTATTCTCGCAAATGCTGGATGGTTTTGCAGTACATGAGCTCATCTGGGATCCTGAAGGGGTCCCAAGCGATTATCGATTTCTCTCCGTCAATCCTGCCTTTGAGCGCTTGACAGGTCTAAAGGCTCAGGATGTTGAGGGTAAAACGGTTTTGGAAATCATACCAAATACTGAACATTTCTGGATCGCTACTTACGGCCAGGTTGTGCTTACTGGAGAACCAGTCTTCGTTGAAAACTATTCCGAGGGTCTAGGCAAACATTTTAAGGTGACAGCTTTCAAGTCAGCGCCCAATCAATTTGTCACTATTTTTGCTGATGTCACTGAACAAAAGCGAATTGAGGATGAGCGTCTTGACCTTGAGAAACAATTGATGCAATCCCAGAGGCTGGAGACTGTGGGGACCATGGTTGGGGGTGTGTCACATGAGCTAAATAATGTATTGCAAAGTATGTTTTTATATGGTGGTCTCATCCAGGATGAACTTCCTCCAGATAGTGAGCTCCACAAAAGCATGCAGCAGCTCCTGGATGATGCCGAGCGGGCGAGAGATCTGGTCAATCAAATTCTCACCTTTAGCCGAAAAAGCGAGATAACCTATGAATCCCAGCAAATTCATGAAATTATTCTCAGTGCCCTGAATTTCACACGGGCATCTCTCTCGCCCAAAATAAAGATCGAACATGATTTAGATCAAAACTGCCCACGCGTTCCTTGTGACCAAACCCAGATTCATCAGATGGTCATCAACCTGTGCAAAAATTCAAAGCATGCCATGGGTGAAAATGAGGGAACCATACATGTCAGCTTACATAAAGCCGAAGCTAAGCTTCATAAAGATTTAACGCTGTCTCCAGTGCTGGAATTAATCGTAAGCGACACTGGGCATGGAATGGATGAGGATATATTAGAAAGGATATTTGATCCTTTTTTCACAACTAAATCCCTGGGTAATGGGACAGGCTTGGGATTATCCGTCGTGTATGGAATTGTTCGCATGATGAATGGCGAAATATCAGCAACCAGTAAAGTTGGGAAAGGGACGAGCTTTAAAGTTCTTTTGCCGGTGGCGACTGACTCAAAAACGGAAAAATCTGATGCGACATCTCAATGAAACCCTGATAAGAGCGGTTCTGTGCCGCTGGTGGATTTTGGGGTTCATCAAGAAACCATGGACGCTTAAAGAATGATTGAACATTTATTTAGGGGATTGACCAGAATTTAAAGTGCCTCGTATTTCCACTAGAAGCTGAATACTTTGAAACAAATCAAGCTCATCTAATTTGGTTTTCAAAACATTTTCAGGAATGCATTCCCTGTTCATTATTCAGTAATTTGATGTCAAAGTGTCCATAATCGGACACTAAAGTCTTTTGTTAATCACCGTAAGTGTATATATAACAACAACTAAAATCTTGGCATATTCATTGATATATGTAAGATTATGATAAAGTTGTTCAACCATCAGTCCACGACAACATTGAGAATGCTATCGGACCGAATTCGGATCCAGGCGGGTATGAGATAAATGGATAGAGATCTCAGTAAACATGAATTAAGCCAACAGCGCTCAAAACAAGTTCTTCGTTACTCCATATTCATAGTCATCATTCTGGGCATCCTGTTCTTGCTTCGCTGGATAATCACGCCTGAGCTTGAGGCCAATCGAATTGCTACATCAGTAGCCGAACGAGGACGTATAGAAGACGCCCTCAGTGCCACCGGTGTTGTGGTTCCTGAATTCGAGCAGGTTATCACTTCCCCCATCGATTCAAGAATCGAAGCAGTGTATTTTGAAGCTGGAGAACAAGTGGTAGCCGGCTCTCAGATTCTCAGGTTGAACAAAGAATCAATTACTCTGCGAAAGGAAAGTCAGCAGGAAGAGCTGGAACTTTTAGAGAATCGCAAAATCCAACTCGGTCTTGAACTTGAAAAAACTTTGAATGAACTCCAGTCCCAATATGATATATATACTCTGAAAATAGATCTGTATGCCTCAAAGTTTGGCCTGAGAGAACGCCTCCACCAATTGGGGGCTGAGAGCAAAGACATGCTTGATCAAGCTCGTCTAAACCTGGAAATCACTTCCCGAGAACGTGAGCTTCTGGCAAAACAAATGAAAAACGATGAGAAACGATTACAGGCCGATCTTCGGGAGGTTGATCTTCAAATAGCCATTCAGAATAGATCCCTTTTAGAAATCGACCGCCAACTTCAACGCTCACAGATCAAGGCAGACCGTGACGGCGTGATCACCTGGGTAAAAGATGATATAGGTGCGACGGTTTTGCCTGGTGATGTGGTTGCCAGAGTCGCGGATCTGCGCACCTACAAAGTGGAAGCAAGCATTTCTGACATTCATGTTACGCAACTGAAAATCGGTGGACCGGTTAAGGTTCGCGCCAATAAACAAGACTTAAACGGCAGTATCTCAAGCATACTCCCCACAGTAAAAAATGGAGTGGTCTCATTTATCCTCGATCTCGAGGACAACGCTCACAGCAATCTCCGATCGAATCTGAGAGTTGATGTTTTCGTGATTACATCATTTCAGGAAAATGTCGTTCGGGCAGAGAATGGTCCATATATCAATGGATCTGGATTCCAGGACATCTTCATCATAAAAGGGGATATTGCGGAGCGCCATCAGGTTCTGGTCGGGGCAACAAATCTGGATCATGTTGAATTCATCAAGGGGGTCGCCCCTGGAGATGTTCTCATCCTTTCAGACATGGAAGCATTCATTCATCTGGACCAAATAAAAATCAAGGGCTGGAAATTTCCAGTAAAAGGAATTAAAAATACGGAGTAAGCATGATTCAGCTAAACAATATTGAAAAAGTGTATAGAACAGACTCGATTGAGACACTGGCGTTGTCTGGCATCAATCTCCAGGTTCAGAAAGGTGAATTCCTTTCCATAATGGGACCCTCCGGTTGCGGTAAAAGTACACTTCTGAACATTATGGGATTACTTGATAAGCCTACAGCGGGCGAGCTAAAACTTGACGGCCAGGCAGTGAACGATTTCCATGATCGTCGGATGGCCAGCCTGCGCAATCATAAAATTGGCTTCGTATTTCAAAGCTATCATTTGGTTAATGATCTTTCTGTAGTTGATAATGTAGAAATACCGCTCATCTACCGGTCCATGTCCGGCAAAGAGCGCCGCAGTTTAGCACTTGGAGCCCTTGAAAAAGTCGGTCTAAATGCCCGCACCAAACATTTCCCCAGCCAGCTGTCTGGTGGACAGCGACAACGCGTGGCAATTGCCAGAGCCATCGTAGGCAATCCTGAGATTATTCTGGCTGATGAACCCACAGGAAACCTTGACAGTATCATGGGTCAGGAAATTCTTGAAATATTAAAAAAATTGGTGAATGAAATGGGTACCACCATCGTCATGGTGACTCACGATGACAATATTGCTCTGCAAACAGATCGAATTGTCCGTCTCTTTGACGGAAGTCAAGTAAACTAGGTGATGCCATGTTCAAAAATTACCTGAAAACCGCATTCAAGGTTCTGCTGAGACACAAGCTTTTTACCTTCATCAGTTTGTTTGGTATCAGCTTTACACTGCTCATACTTATAGTGATTACATCGTTTGTCGAACATACCTTTGGACCCGTTGCTCCCGAAAAGAAGCTGGATCTGACACTTTCAGTTACCATGGGAAATTTCGCCACGGAATCTGGTGGCACCTGGAATGGTCCGCTTTTCAGCCCCTGGTTTTTTAAAAAGTATGTAAAAATGATGAAAAGCCCAAAGACCATATCAGTCGCTTCATTCCACCGACCCACCGTGGCTTATAAAGGGAAGAAAAAATTTAATCTGGATATAAAATATGTGGACGCTGAATTCTGGGAAATCCTGGATTTTGAATTCCTGGAAGGTAGTGCTTTTGGAAATGATGAAGTCGAAAACATTACACCCACGGTGGTCATCAACCGAAAAACGCGGGATGACTATTTTGGAGAAGAATCCGCAATAAACAAAACCATACAGCTTTTTGGCCAGGATTTCAGGGTCCTGGGTGTGGTAGAAAATGTATCATTGCTACGCATTATGCCATACGCCGATATCTGGATGCCCATGACGCATGTAAATCAGGATATTGACAAACCAACTCTGGTCGGAGGCTTTCCAGGATGGTATGCCATGTTGTTGGCTGCAGAAAAATCCGATCTGCCAAAAATAAGACGTGAATTCGATAAGCAGCTCCTCATGGTCGAGGATCCTGAAGGCCGCTTCACCGACATTATTGCCAGCGCTGCCACCTATGGTGAGGCCATGACCCGAAACATATTACAGAATAAGGATGGTGGTGTGGGACCCATGTTGTTGATAGCAGGAATTCTGATGACATTATTTTTACTCCTGCCAACCATCAATCTGGTAAATATAAACGTCAGCAGGATCATGGAAAGGTCATCAGAAATAGGTGTCCGTAAAGCCTTCGGAGCTTCGTCCTTGACTCTGGTCGGACAATTTGTCGTAGAGAATATAATTATCACCCTGATAGGTGGCATGATCAGTCTGTTCTTGTCAGCCATCGTGTTGCATATGATCAATGCCAGTGGGATGATAGCCAACCTGCATCTTGTCATCAATGGTAAGGTATTCTTGGTTAGTATGGGGATAGCGCTTTTCTTTGGATTGCTCTCCGGGGTTTATCCGGCCTACAAAATGTCAAGACTTCATCCTGTAGATGCTTTGAGAGGAGGTCATGCATGATCATGCAGATGTTTAAAATGATCTGGAATCGAAAAAAACAGAATGCACTGATGATTGTTGGATTGGTTGTATCTTTCTTTTCACTTTTCCTGGTCTTCACAACACTGTTCTATATGCTGGGCAATTATTTTAAACCATTGGGTTTTGAATATGATAATGTATGGTATTTAAATCCAGGCTGGCCTGACGCCGAAAAATCGGAAATTTTTGAAACCTTCCAACAAGTAGAATTTGCCCTGGAAAGTTATCCGGAAATTGAAGCCCAGGCCTTTTCCAACTGTTTAATTTTCATCCCATCTGCCATGAACATGAATACGTTTATGAACAATGGTAAAGAGGTTAATGTGCATGAAGGTATTGTTGGAGACCACTTCCATGATGTTCTGGGGGTTGAATTAATTAGTGGCCGCTGGTTTGGTGAAAGTGATAATGTCGCAGCCAAGCCTCCCATTATCATCAATAAACAGGTGCGTGAAACCTTCTTTCCAGATGAAGACCCCATTGGAAAACTCCTGATACATGAAGATGGCAAAGAATTTAGGATTGTGGGTCTCGTTGATGAATTTAGAAGTTCTGGTGATTTTACCGGCTCGAAACTCATGACTTTTCGCCGAGGTTCAACCTCTGCTGGATTCGAGTGGCTGGAAAAGACGGATGGCATGTTTTCACGAATACTTTTTCGAGTAAAACCTGGATCATCCCGTGAATTAGAGCAGAAAATCCTGGCCCATGTCAATGATGTTGCCAAGGATTGGGCTGTAAAAATTGGGCGTTTTGATGAAGCACGGGAATCGGCCAATAGGCAAACCATGGTTATCCCTATTATTTTGGGAATAGTGTGTGGGTTCCTCATTATTAATGTGGCCCTGGGTTTGTTCGGTGTCATATGGTATAATACCAAACGCAGAATTTCTGAGATAGGTTTGCGGCGTGCCCTGGGTTCCACAGTAAAGTTGATTCATGTCCAGATCGTTGGCGAGGCAATTGTGTTGGCTACTTTTGGAATTATAGTTGGTCTCTTCTTCGCTATCCAATTTCCAATCCTGGGAGTCATGGGCTTTATCGGAGCGAACAACTATCTCCTTGCCGCTTTGTCCAGTGTTGTGGTAATCTATCTGCTCACGATAATCTGTGCGCTCTACCCGGCAAATCAGGCTGCAAATGTGGAACCGGCTATCGCCTTACACGAAGATTGATCGTGAGATTCAAATCTTGCCCAAGCTACATATTGAAGGGGCATCAGCGTCGCATCAATATTAGATTGATGAGGAATTTATGACACACATACTCATAGTTGATGATGATTCAGCGATCTGTGCTTCCCTGAGTCTTTTATTTAAACAATCAGGGTATAGCTCAGTTAAAGCCGGCAATCCAGAGGATGCACTACACCTTTTTCGTGAAAGCAATCCTGACATCGTTATTATGGATATGAATTTTTCCCGTGAGACCAGTGGTGATGAAGGTCTTGATTTGCTCAAAGAGCTTCGCAAGCTATCAGAAAGCATCCCGGTTATTCTTATTACGGCCTGGGGATCTATTGATCTGGCTGTGAAAGGTATGAAATCAGGGGCTTTCGACTTCATCAACAAACCCTGGGACAATCGGCATCTTCTACGCTCAGTTCAAACAGCCTTAGACCTGCATAGTGCACCGACATTTGACTCAATATCATTCTCACGGCAAAAGCTGGATGAAAGCTACGATTTCAGCAATATCATTGGGGAGGATCCTCAGCTCTTAAAGGTTCTGGATACAGCCGGTCGGGTGAGTGCAACAGATGCGTCCGTTCTAATCCTGGGCAGCAGTGGAACTGGAAAGGAATTAATTGCTGAAGCGATTCATGCCAACAGTGCGCGGAGGAATGGACCATTTGTAAAAGTCAATCTGGGCGGAATTTCGAATTCACTTTTTGAAAGTGAGATGTTCGGGCACAAACGGGGATCATTTACCGATGCCAAACACGATCGAATCGGACGTTTCGAAAAAGCTCATAAGGGCACCATCTTCCTGGATGAAATTGGCGATCTTGATCGTGGGTGCCAGGTCAAACTCATGCGTGTACTCCAGGATAGAAACTTTGAAATCCTGGGATCCAGCCAGACCAAAAAAGTTGATTTTCGAGTGATTGCTGCCACAAATCGGGATCTGGACAGCATGGTTGCATCTGGAGATTTCAGGGAAGATCTTTTGTATCGGATCAACCTGATATCACTGAGGATTCCTGAACTCAATGAACGCCGAGGCGACATCCCATTACTGGCCAGGTACTATATTGATAATCTGAGAATCTTATACAATCGACCCAATCTTACTCTGGAATCTGCTGCTGTTGATTGGCTCCAGAAACTGAACTGGAATGGCAACGTCCGTGAATTTAAAAATTTGATTGAACGAACCGTATTGGTGACCCCAAGCGATCATTTGACGGTGAAGCATATCAGCTCTCAACTTCAAAATCCATCACAAGATACAGGCGATGAGAGTCAGCACAAAACACTGGAAGCCATGGAAGTCGCCATGATTGAAAAATATATGATTCTTTACGATAAAAATATCAGCAAAATGGCAGAGGCTCTGGGTCTCAGTAGAGCGGCCCTCTATCGTCGTCTTGAAAAATACGGTCTGGGTGAATGAATCTTAGATCGCAATACCTGATATTTGTGGTCATGCTTCACGGAATATTTTTTCTACTCTCCCTGCAGTTTCTCCCGGGGCAGCCATTTGTATTCTTCCTCATGGAAGGCCTAATCATAATATCAATTGGCTTTTCAATAAAACTTTTTCGTTCACTCATTGCACCAGTGAAACTGATTAGCGACGGAGTCCAATCCATTAAAGCCAGGGATTTTAATACCCAACTTACCACTGTGGGTCAACCTGAAATGGATCAGCTCATCAATGTTTACAACAGAATGATTGAGGAATTGCGTGAGGAGAGAGTTAAACAGCAAGAGCAGCAATATTTCCTTGAAAAATTGATTCAAGCCTCACCGGCAGGGATTATCATATTGGAGCTGGATGGAAATATTCATTCCATCAATCCCGTGGCAAGCAAATTTCTGGCTGGCAATGCTAAGCGGTTGATTGGCAGTCAGCTGGCAGCCATTGAAGGCAATTTTGCCTCACAACTCGCACAATTGCCACCGGGAATCATAGAAACCATTGTCCCAGACGGTCATCGAGCATTCAAATGTCAAAAATCCCATTTTCTGGATCGTGGATTCCAACGCTATTTTATTTTGATAGAGGAACTCACCGAGGAATTGATCAAACGCGAGAAACAAACGTATGGGAAAATCATTCGTTTTATGTCCCACGAGATCAGTAATTCAATTGGCGCCATAAATTCAATCCTGAATTCGCTTTTGAATTATCAGGGTCAGATCAACAAGGATGATCTCGATGATTACAGCGGAGCCATCGATGTTGCGATCAGTCGCAATGATCATTTGAATCAATTTATGCAGAACTATGCCCAGATTGTCCGCCTTCCACCCCCGGCAATGGAAAAACAGGACCTTCACGAATTACTGCATTCGATTGAGACCCTTTTCTCTGGTGAATGTCAAAAAGCCAGTATTGCATGGGAGTGGAATCTTGATGGTGAAAAACTGGAGTGCGAATTTGACCTCCAGCAAATTGAACAAGCGCTGGTTAATATTATTAAAAATTCAATTGAGGCCATTGGGGAAAATGGAAAAATTAGTGTCACAACCCTGAATCAGACACATCCTGAGTTGCGTATTTGTGACTCTGGAAGCGGCTTTACAAAAACAATTCAGGCACAGCTGTTTACCCCCTTTTTCAGCACCAAGAAAAATGGACAGGGTGTTGGACTCATCATGATTCGGGATATACTCATGAATCACGGGTTTCGATTCTCACTCCACCAGAATGAAGATCAAAGAACTGAATTTCTAATAGAGTTTTGACCCCTTTCCCAGAGCTCTGCACAGAGAGGAAAACTTATGTTCAAGATGGCAATAGTTCGAACGCCTGGGAAAAGCATGATCCATGGGGTCAGCTCCGCAAAGCTGGGCGCTCCCAACTATGAATTAGCTCGCCTACAGCATACGAAATATGTTGAGGCACTGGAATCCTGTGGTCTTGAAGTGGTGACGCTCCCTCCAAACGAGAGCTTCCCTGACTCCACATTTATCGAAGATGTGGCCTTGCTAACACCTTACTGCGCCATTATTACCAATCCGGGAGCTCCATCACGCAAGGGTGAGATTCAAGGATTGAGGGATATTTTGGGTGATTATTATACTCAAATTGAACAGATTCAAGCCCCTGGCACTTTGGAGGCTGGCGATATCATGATGGTGGGAAACCATTACTATATCGGCCTGTCAGCGCGGACGAACCAGGCAGGAGCTGGTCAAATGATTGGATTTCTGGAAAAATATGGCATGACTGGCTCACTGATAGAGCTCAAGCAGGTCCTGCATCTCAAGACTGGGGTTGCCTATCTGGAGAACAACAATCTGCTTGTTGGTGGTGAATTTTTAACCCACCCTGAATTTCAAAAGTTCCATATTCTGGAAATCGATGCATCTGAAAGTTATGCCGCCAATTGCATCTGGATAAATGGTAAGATTCTGCTGCCTGCAGGGTACCCAATTGCACGTAAAACCATCGAAAGTACTGGTTATCAGGTCCTGGAGATTGATACCTCTGAATTCAGGAAGCTGGATGGAGGCTTGAGCTGCCTGTCTTTACGGTTTTGATAAAAAGTCATTAACCCCAAAAACTACCCCATTTCTCCGCTTAAAAATGGTGTCGAGCCTCTGCTAAATCGTTTAAAGGTGACTGTTTATATCATAAAATAGCATTTGCATTTTGCGTGCGTGAAGCACATTTTGGTGCCTCAAGACGAATAGCTTACAGGGGATGACATGAGCGAGCAAAAAAGCGGTCTCAAGAGATTATTTCAGGAATTCAGAAACAGAAGGGTTTTTCGAGTTGCTGCAGTCTATCTCGGTGCGGCTTTTGCCATCCTTGAAGCTGCTGATATTATTGTCCCTATGTTCGGTTTTCCCAAGATCAGTCTTGTTATCATTCTGGGTCTGTTGATGATTGGTTTCCCCATCGCTACGACCCTGTCATGGCATCTGCAATTTACAGCAGATGGGATCCGCAGATCCCCAAAATCTGGAGAGAAACAAACAACAAATCAGAAGCCCTTAACCAGTAACGCTCTCATTATCCTCTTACTCGTTGTTATTACGGTGCTTCTGGCATACCCGCGTTTTCTTGACCGGGAAGCTCCAGGCTCCTATGCAACGGTCACGGACGCCACAATCCTGGATTCCAAATCAATCGCTGTTTTGCCTTTCATAAACTTTTCTTCCTCAGATGAAGATGCTTACTTCGCTGATGGTATCCACGATGACATCCTGACTCAACTTTCTAAAATTGGTGACCTGAGAATTATCTCACGGACCACCATGATCAAATACAAAGATTCAGATAAAAGCATGAGTCAAATCGCTGAAGAAGTTGGCGCTGCAAACATACTGGAAGGCAGTGTCCGTCGTGCCGGCGAGCAGGTTCGTATAGTGGCTCAGCTTATTAAGGCCAACACAGATGAACACCTCTGGGCAGAGACCTATGATCGGGAATATGCCGATATCTTTGCCATTCAAACCGATGTGGCTCGGAAAATTGCATCTGCACTAAAATCCACCTTGACTCCCCAGGAAGAAAGACATTTAGAAAATATTCCAACCACCAATATGGAAGCCTATGATTATTTCCTCAGGGGCAACACCTACTGGTATACCAAGACAACCAAAGAAGGTAATCTCCGGGCGGCTGCCATGTACCAGAAAGCAGTCGATCTTGATCCAAGCTTCGGGCTGGCCTATGCCAGGTTATCCATCGTTCATTCCGGGTTATATCAGAGCCGAAACTGGGACCCAACACCAGAGAGAAAAGCCATGGCAGAAAATACCCTTAAGAAGGCTCGTGCCCTGATCCCTGCACAGGCAGAGAGTCACTTTGCCCAGGGTGTCTTTAATGACTGGTGTCT
>JABMOT010000280.1 GCA_013202385.1 Fidelibacterota bacterium | reverse complement strand
TTGTGATCGCCGTGACAATCAGAGCAGGTTGGCATATCTTTGCATTCACCTTTCTGAGAACGACCATGAGACTGATATTGAGCTGATGCATCATCATGACAGCTACGGCAGCCTTCACACCCAACTACAAAATTCTCAGCCTCTTCAGTATGGGGAATGGTACCGTTATAAAGATGACAATCCAGACATTCAATCCCTTCATGGATAGATCCATCCAGATCATTCTGAATGATGGTTTCCATAGCGCTGGTTTCATGGCAGTCGACGCACTGGTCACTATCGATAGGTTCATATTCCTCATTGGCCAGCGTAATGGTTGGAACCATGATGAAAAATGTAAGGAAACAAAGTTTGAATAGGTGTTTTAAAGTTTGCTGCATTGGGATAGTGACCCTCTCAAATAGGTGATAAGATTATTTTAACTTTATTCGGATTCCAGGAATGTCAGTAGGAAAACTCAGATCTTCATCGTGGCATTCAACACAGGAGGGCGCAACATCGTATCGATTATCCGAATGGCATTCATAACAATCAATCTCACCATGGTCTCCGCTCAATTGAATCCCTGTTACTTGATGATCGAACTCGCCAACTTCGAAGTTTGTATGACACTGGGTGCAAGTATTGTCCAAGGACTTTATAGGCTCAGAACCAGTATGGCATTTGTCACAACTTAAGTCTTTGTGGAATTGACTGAGTTCCCAACCAGTCAGAGTGTGGGTAAATCCTTTTGAGGGAGTGTCATTGTGACATTGATTGCAACTATTTTCAGTTTTTGTATCGTGACAATTGCTACAGGGGTTGTGATGGATCGACAAGGTCTTGATTTTTTCGACAGGTGCAGCAGTATAGCCATGACAGGTTGAGCACTTGGATTGTATATGGCAGTGCTCACATTTGAATCTGTACAGCTCAACATGCTCTTTGTGCTGGAAAACGACAGGTTTCTGCTGACTCTCAGGGCTGACAAAGTGAAACAGGTCTGGCACAAGAATCTCTTTGTGAGGATGCGATAATAGATCAGTAGCATCTAAAGTTTTTCTCAGGTTGAAACGTCTTTTTTTTTGGGTGTGGCAAGTTTCGCAGAGTTTTTTGCTGTTCCAACTTTGATGACAATTCAAACAATTCCGATGGTAAGCGCCATTGATGGTCGGCATTGAAAGAGAGGCGTTTTCCGCATCTTTCGCGTGGCAATCTGCGCAGGGCTCATAAACACCTTCTGACCCATGGTGGTGGCAGGTATTACACCCGTCACCCATTATCGCCATCTCGGAATGAAGTTTGTGGTCAAAGAATACCGGATTGAATATATTCTCCAGCATACCAATCTGAATGTTGTCTGGAATCTTGATCTGCTTTAGATCTGACTGAGAAAAACAAAAACTAAGATTTAGCAGCAGAAAAAGCGTTGCCAGAAAAAATTTCATCAGCGAGAGCCGGATTATTTTCCAGGTGCTGGGTGGGCAATTTCCTTGACCCGATCAGCGAATACAAACGGTTTATATGTTGGTGACTTCGCATTGTGACAAACCGTGCAGGTCTCAGCTTTAATAGTAACGAGACCGAGTGTTTCGCCCTTGACACTTCCATCAGCGATAGCGACCATGTCCTTTTTAGACTTATATAGACTTCCAGCCCCATGGCAGGATTCGCATCCGACGCTGGCCAGAGTCTCATTCGTGGTGACAGCTCTTTTATCCAATGGGTCTACCGTTAATTGATATCCAGAGGCATCTCCCCAACCTGTAACATGACATTTGAGGCAGGCGTCCGAGTTTTCGGGTGCTTCTTTGAGACCCATTTTTTTGGCGATTGCTTTGGCTGCATCAGTTTTCAATGTTTCCAGAGATTTTGCATGAGGTCCGGCTTCCCATAAGCTGTACTGGGAGCCAACTTCTGCTTTGCTATGACAAATTTTACATTTTTTTGAACCGACATATTCTGACGGAATGTCCTGAGCAAATACCAGGATTGAGGTAAAAGTTAAGAAAAACAGCACTAGTTTTTTCATAATTAGGTCCTTTCGGTAAACCAAGTTTAAAATATTCAATAACTTATCTGTTTTGGTTGAATGAAATGCAATGTGTATCCCCACACTTAAATACATGTTTAAAGGCAAACTTAATTATAACAAATAATGTGCCAAGGTGAAGATACACCACGGCAGATAATCTGGTGAGGAGATCGATTTTATTGTCAATTACTAAATATAATCATATTAATGACTTAGAATTACAATCCACTTTTTTCGAAATTGCTTCACGGAACATCTAATGTCCTTGAATCGAAGAAATAAATATGGCAAAAAGTATGGAGATAAATTAAATGCACAATAATTGTTAAAAAGCATGTATATTTGCCGCGTAAATGTTGCTAGATAAATAAATATCTAAGAAAGGGAAGTGGGGAAAAATGAAAATCGGAATTGCTTCAAATGATCAAAATTCCATTGCTGAACATTTTGGTAGAACAAAAGGATTTGTTATTGTGGAACTGGAAAATGGCCAGGAGCTTTCAAGGACGTTTCGTGAAAATAAATTTTCAGTCCACAGTCAGCCTGGGAGCCATGAACATGCAGAGCATGGTCACTCACATACTGCCATACTGGAAGCCCTGGCAGACTGTGAACTAGTTATGGCGCGCGGAATGGGCCGTCGTATTTATGATGACCTTCGTAGTGCAAAAATAGAGTCCTATATTACTAGCCAATCCCAAGTTGACGAGGCTATTCAAGCCTACATTAGAGGCAACCTGGATGACAATCCCGATAAAGGTTGTGTGCATTAATTGAATTGTCCACAGGGGGAGTATTTGTCTTCGATCTTAATGAATTATCCTGCGACCAAGTATTTGGAACGGTGGACCATTTTATTAAATATTGGCTGATTTGTCCTGACTATAGATAGTGTCAAGGGGGCTTGACAGTCATTCACAGGATTGAAGCCATATGAATTATGGAACGACGCAAAATTATGTAACTTTCTGATCTCAAAGACTTGAAACGAGCACTCGGATATCGCCTTTATGCTAAGTTGAACTAGCAAGAGTTCGTTGGAGAATAATTTAATCGCCCCATCGTTCGCAGACCGGGATATCGCGTTCAGGTGGCTGGCAACCCAAAAGGTTCGCCAGACTTTCAATGCAAGTTAGTGGGAATCGTTGAATACTCCAAGCTTAGCAGGACGATCGATCTCCTAATCAATGCGTAGCGTTTGATCTGTCCATCCGATAAGCACCTGGAAGACTGCTATTGCTCCTGGAAGTTAGTGCTAACCGATGCATGATCTGCAAGTTGTAAAGTAATGCACTTTGTAAAAACAAATACATCTTGCAAAAGAGGACTCAATAAGTCACCTTAAAACTGAAAATAAAAGTGAATCGAATAGGGTATAAAAATATGATCCAATTAACATCAATCGCAGCAGAAAAAATCAAGGTTCTCATGAGTCAACAAGACCTTTCTGAAGAGGGTGGTCTTCGCATTTATGCCAACTCGGGCTGCTGCTCAAATAGTTCATTCGGAATGTCTCTAGAAAATAAACGTCATCCAGAAGAT
>JABMOT010000279.1 GCA_013202385.1 Fidelibacterota bacterium | reverse complement strand
TTTTCATCAAAGCTACATTGGAGAAATATGAACCTTACTTCAAGACAGTGCGAGGGGAGGCATCATGAGTATCATAAATAAGAAGAACCTGGTGTTTCTCAAAGATCCACTTATGGACAACAACCCAATTTCCACCCAGGTTCTGGGTATTTGTTCTGCGCTGGCAGTTACCGTACAGCTACAGACCGCTATTGTCATGTCACTTGCTGTAATTTTTGTAACAGCCTTCTCCAACTTGTTAATATCACTCCTTAGAAATAAGATTCCCTCGAATATCAGGATTATCGTTGAGTTGGTGATTATCGCAACACTGGTAATTCTGGTCGATCTGATATTGAAAGCCTTTCTATATGAAATTAGCAAACAGTTGAGTGTGTTTGTGGGATTAATTATTACCAATTGTATTGTAATGGGAAGAGCCGAGGCCTTCGCGCTTCAAAATAAACCCTGGCCGAGTTTCCTGGACGGTGTTGGAAATGGCCTGGGTTATGGTCTGATTCTCATTGTGGTTGCATTTGGACGCGAGCTGCTGGGCTCAGGAACGCTTTATGGGTTCCACATAATCCCTGACGCTGCCTATGCAGCTGGATATCAGAATATGGGTCTCATGGTCCTGGCACCAGGAGCCTTTATTTTGCTAGGGTTGATTATTTGGGTCCAACGCACCATAACCGGCACGGTTTCGGAATAGGAGTTGATGATGGAAAATCTAATCAGCCTATTTGTAGAATCCGTTTTTGTCAACAATATCCTGCTTGCATACTTCCTGGGTATGTGCTCTTTCCTCGCTGTTTCAAAACGCGTGGATACCGCCATTGGTCTGGGTGCTGCAGTGATCTTCGTGGAGGTAATTACTGTCCCGGTCAACTGGGCTTTGCATCATTTTATCCTGGCACCTGGCGCACTGGAATGGGCAGGACTTCCTGATGTTGATCTAAGCTTTTTAGGGTTCATATCCTATATCGCTGTTATTGCGGCTCTGGTCCAACTGGTTGAAATGATCGTTGATCGTTACAGCCCCGCTCTGTATAGCGCTCTGGGTATTTTTCTGCCACTGATTGCCGTGAATTGCGCAATCCTCGGTGCATCTCTCTTTATGGTCGAGCGCGAATATAATTTCACTGAATCGATTGTGTATGGATTGGGCTCCGGTGTTGGTTGGGCTTTAGCGATAGCGGCCATGGCTGCCATTCGAGAAAAATTGCGCTATTCCCATATCCCTGAGGGATTAAGAGGTTTAGGTATTACAATGTTAATCACGGGACTCATGGCCATGGCGTTTATGAGTTTTTCCGGTATAAGTCTCTAGGGAGGGTGACGTGAGTATGCTTGGTTTAATTGTTCTTAGCACCCTGATTTTTACGGGGATTATTCTGGTTCTGGTATTAATCCTGAATTATGCCACTTCCAAATTGGTTAGCACTGGCGATGTACAGATTCTGATAAATGGTGATGAGAGTAAATCTATCACCACGGCGGCGGGGACAACGCTGCTCCAGACCCTTGCTGCGGATAAGATATTCCTACCTTCTGCCTGTGGCGGTGGTGGCACATGTGGGCTGTGTACCTGTAAAATTACTGAGGGAGGTGGTGGAATTTTACCCACGGAAAAGCCCCATTTATCCCGGGCAGAAATCAAAGCTAATGTCCGTCTTGCCTGTCAGGTGAAGGTAAAATCTGATATGCAGATCAAAATTCCCGATGAAATATTCAATATTCAGAAATGGGAATGTGAAGTGGTCTCCAACGAGAATGTCGCCACTTTTATTAAAGAGCTAGTGGTTCGTTTACCTGAAGGTGAGTATCTTGATTTTCGGGCCGGCGGTTACATACAGATTGATATTCCACCCTATAAACTGGATTACTCAGAATTTATGATTGAAGATGAATATCGCGGGGATTGGGATAAGTTCAATATGTGGCGATACCACTCTGAACAGGATGAGCCTATCTTTCGGGCTTACTCCATGGCCAACCATCCTGCTGAAGGCAACATTGTTATGCTGAATGTCAGAATTGCCAGTCCACCTCCTGGTATGGATGTCCCTCCTGGTCTTGCATCTTCCTTCATCTTCAACCTGAAGCCAGGTGACAAGGTGATGATCAGTGGTCCCTATGGTGAATTTTTCGCCAAAGATACAGATCGCGAAATGTTGTATGTCGGTGGTGGTGCTGGAATGGCCCCAATGAGGAGTCACATTTTTGATCTGCTTAAGACCAAACGCAGTCC
>JABMOT010000278.1 GCA_013202385.1 Fidelibacterota bacterium | reverse complement strand
CTTTTTATTGGGTCTACCCCGACTAAAAAGAAACAGCGACAACTAAAATCCGGAAGCGGGGGAATACGACCAGACCGATGTCCCTGTAAAATACGTGATAAAAATAGTAGTCAATTAGCCTCTTGTCAATGACTTTTATTCAGAAAACTCATTGAAAATACAAAAAAAATCTAAAACATATTTGGAAAGGTTATTTTGTTAATAGACTCATCGAATTTAGCTACTAAAAATTAAACTCTAGCATGCTAAGCATTGAAATAGAACAGGGGATATAAGATGAAGATTACGCGAATTATCGGACGCATTGGAATTGCTTTTCTTATGATGATTCTGGTTTCATGCACCTTTTTTAGCGAATACGCAAAATTGGAGCGCAGTGCCCGAGACGCTTACGCCCGAGGAGATTATGATACTGCGGTTTTTATGCTCGCTCGCAGCCTTGAAATCAATCAGAGCTATGAAAAGAGTCAGATTTTAATAGCAGACGCTTTTCTCATGGCGAATCGTCTCCGCAACCATAGCGTTTCGGAGTTGGAGCAAAGTGAGAAGGAGTTCCGCTATGATGACCTATCTCGAGAATATCAGAGCCTGATTAATTTGCAGGACGCCATGAAGAATTTGCCTCCAATTCGTCACCCAAAAACAAATATCATAATAGAATTTCCCGTAGTTGACTACGCCAAGATATTGAGTGAGACAAGAATATTGGCAGCTGAATCACATTATCTGGCAGGTTCAGCGTTTGCGGCTTCAAAAGATATCGATGAGCAGAAGGCTGCTGCCAAAGAATTTAAGAGGGCACTGAGTTTTGTGTCTGAATATAAAGATGCAGAACAACGTTATGAGCTTTCACGGAAATCAGGGATAAAACGTATTGCAGTTTTCCCTTTTGAGGATCTGAGTGGGAAGAAAAAACTGTTTGGGTCAGTTGAAGAGCTGGTTCTGGATCAAATGATTGCCTCAGTTATGAAGGACCCTTCAGCGACTGAGTTTCTGGAATTGATCAGCCGTGATCAACTAGATCGCGTGGTGACGGAACAACAGTTTGGTCTTTCAGGGTTGGTTAATGAAGAAACGGCCGGGGAGCTTGGCGCGCTTCTGGGAGTACATGAAATTATCACCGGTAAAATCACCCAGATTATTTATTCTCCAATTCAAACTGTTAATAGAGACTATTTAGAATCAGCCAGTGTGATCGACAAGACAGAAAAGTATAAGGATAAGGCTGGAAAGACCAAGACGCGTAATATCTATGCGGATGTGGAAGCGCGGGTAAAACATTATACTCGAAGCACACAAGCAGTTATCAAGGGATCCTACGAGATTGTGGATGTGCGTACAGCAAAGATGATTAAAAGTGAGGCTTTCGAAGGGAAATCTGATTTCACGACTGAATGGGCATCTTTTAAAGGAGATGAACGTGCATTAAAATCCACTACTTCCACATTGGTCCGACAAGGGGAAACCATCGCTCCGGTTGCAGAGGAAATGGTCAGTAGAGCAGCGACTGATCTTGCAAATTCTTTGAGTTCATCCTTAAAAGCTTATGCACGTTGACTCTCAGAAAGGTTGATTCAATCCTGATCTGGTTTGAGAATTGAAAAGATTAAAACGCAAGTAAAGGCAATCACAAAAGCGGAAAAACGTGCTGTGACCCAGTTCCCAAATAAATCGACAACGGTGAATAGTGTTCCTGAAACCATCCCGGCGATGATGCCCACTTTACTCGCCCTTTTCCACCAGAGCGTCAAAAGCAAAGCTGGGCCAAAAGAAGCGCCCAGTCCTCCCCAGGCATAACTCACCATTTCGAATACCAAGTCAGTGGATTGCCAGGCCAGATAAAAAGCCAGGAGACCGATGATGATCGTCAGTACACGTCCCACAAATAACAAATCAATCCGATTCCGTAAATGTTTAAAATAATTGGCGATCACATCTTCAGCTAAAACTGTGGTTGTTACCAGTAGCTGGCTGTCTGCCGTAGACATCATAGCAGCAATTGCCCCTGAAATAAAAATGCCTGCTAGCCAGGGGTGCAATAGATTTTGCGCCATGATGGGCATTATTTTTTCAGGATCACTGATAGATGAGATGGAGCTCAGCATATGGCCCTCAAATGCCATTGAGCCTGATTCCAGTAGAAAAAAACCTGTTAATCCTATGAAAAGACTGCCGAAAAAGGCTGGCACTGCCCACGAAATGGCGATGCGACGGCTGATTTTGATACTCTCTGGTTTATCAATTGCCATGAATCGGGTAACCAGATGGGGTTGACCCACATATCCCAGCCCCCAGCTAAGTCCGCCGATGGCGGCTGTTAATGCTGTCAGACCCGATTTCCCACCATAGAGGGTTGCCAAATTAAAGCTAAAATTGACTTCTGGGAGGGAGTTGAGTTCGATAAACGCGACAATGGGCAGTATAACGAGAGTCCCGATCATAATGATCCCTTGAACAAGGTCGGTCCATGCAACTGCCAGGAACCCCCCCATGAGGGTGTAAACGATAATAATCACGGCACCCAGGATCATGCCCTGAATATGAGTGATCCCAAATGTAACATTGAGAACTTTGCCTGCTCCCGAAAATTGTGCTGCCACGTAAAAGGTGAAAAAGAATGTGATAATAAGGGATGCTAGAATTCTTAACATGCCCCGGTCCTCTTTGAATCGTTTGGCGAACAGCTCTGGGAGCGTCAAAACATCGTAGGTTTCTGTGGCAATTCGTAATCGCTTGGCTATGAAGAACCAGGAGAAAATAATCCCAGAAATGCATCCCACAACTGTCCACAGTTCCAGCAAACCCGCCATCAAAGCCGCTCCAGGGAGTCCCAGAATCAACCAGGCAGATTCTCCAGATGCGCGTTCGGAAAATGCGATCACCCATGGTCCAAGCCGATTTCCACCTAGCGCGAAGTCCTTTAGTGAATGTGTGAGACGAGCTGTATAAAAACCGACTCCTAATATGAGGATCAAATAAAGGCCAAAACCAAGCGTGACTGGATTCATAAGGTTACGTTTCCATGAATTGCTGTTTAGAGTGCTAAAGTAAAATATTAATGCAGAATGGGGAGCGAAAAGTGGAAGACTTGACCGAGCATAAGAGCTATTCTTAGTCTCTTATAAAATCCTTAACACGACCGTCGAAAAAAACTAAATTCAAGCCGCAATGAATATAAAAATGGTTAAGCAACCCCTGGTCAGTCTAGCCATCATGATCATGATCATGACATCTCCTGGTATAGCTCAAACGGATAGTAGTTTGATTTCACCAAAATTTGATAGTCAATTACTCACATTAAAAGTTCCCGACGCGTTTCAAAAAAGTAGCCTTAAACTTGAGGTCTTTTCTGATTCATCATGGCAATTATATAGGGGAGTCACCGCTCTTAGTTTCGTAGATGCGTTAGCTATACTGGGTGAGACGGATAGATTATTTGAATACGAAGAACATCAGAAAAGAGAAGCAGAGTTCCAAAAAGAATATCGCTCACGCAGAGTTTTTTCAATTGTAACTTCACTTGTGGGATTCGCTTATCTCTCATTTAACTGGAGTAAGGGCTGGGTATATCAGATACCTGGCTACGCTGCCATAATGGTTGCCGGTGTACGTTATCTGGATAGCCGCAAGATTGAAATTCAAGCACTCCGAGAGCAATATTATCTAAAATCATTCATGAGCCCGTCTAAGATACAGCAACTGGTTGACAATTATAATTTCAGGCTCTATCAGTACCTCTCAACGGCGGGAATCCAATTCAGTGACAGCTAAGTTCATCGCCGGACTCATTTGCTCAGCCTGTCTGTTTAGCTCTGCGCTCGCCTTTGAGCTTTACCATAACCAACCGGCCAATTTTCTGCAAGGGGTTCCCGGCCAGCTGGAGGTCATTGTGCCTCACTATCTCGATGAACCAGATTTTATTCATCTTTTTATCAGGGATCAGGATGGGCAGGTTTATCAGGAGCTAAGTTTTTATGCAGAGAGCGGCGCTTGGTATTGCGATATCCCGGCTGCCTATATGAATGTGGATACCCTGTGTTATTACATTGGTGCTTCCTTTGGATCTGCGGGGATGGCTGCGCTACCTGTAGATCAACCCGAGGCTCACCCATTCAAAATACCCTTAGTCAGATTTAATATTAAGGGTCGAAAATTTGAACCCAAGTTTGCCAAAGATGTCATTGTGGATCACATAGTAACACCCTGGAAACCAAAACCGTCACGCCGGTCAAATAATTTTCCGGTTTTATATATTCCCAAGGCAAATCAGGCTTTTATTGAAAGTGGCTATATCAAGATTGTCGGGAATGAGAAAGCAACAGCGGAGGATCTACTCAAATCGATGTTGTATTTATGCCTGGAAGAAAATGCCGATGCGATAACAGAATTGAAGTTTTCATTACTTTCCACTCAACCTCAAATGAGCAGGGTGGAAGGACATATTGAATTAGAGGGTATTTATCTAAGGCGTCCCTTGAAGAATTGATCAAGAATTTCATGTAACAATTGCCTGAGCTATGGATTCTGTCTAGTTTAGAACCCCTTGACATTTTGAAGTGAGTGTCGGGTCGATCGTCAAAAAATATTACACAGGAGTAGTAAATGCCGGATAAAAAAGAAGCTCTCGAAGACTCCACAGAAGAAATTCAAGAAACCGTAGATTTTGATAGCCCGGATAGCCGGATGAACTTCCTTAAGGGTCAACTCAATGATCTGCTTGATGGTATCAATAATGTCTATGGCCAGGATCTTATGGATGAACTATTGAAACGCCTTGAAAAAACAATTGAAAACTATAATACTGAAGTCAGTGGTCTGATGGGTAAACTCAAAGCGGGAAAAATATTTGAAGCTGACGATCCAATTGTCGAAAATCCATCTTCGTCCACCCCTGAAAATTCTGAGGATAAGGGACTGGAGCTTTCCGAAGAAAAGTCTGCAGAGGAACAGGACGCCGAGGATTCAGATATTATTGCTCGAATGAGAGCCCGCACTTCACACGAATAATCACGCTGTGCCCACACAAAGCGCAATACTCCCTTCTCCCAGGGAAATCGGCGATCGGATTTTACATAATCTAAAACGCGTTCAGGGCTATCTGGACGTGCTTCAATCTGAGCTAGATGACCCTCAAAAAATAGGAACTGGCGAGGTACGTGCTGATTACGCTCGACTAACACAGGAACTAAGCAAGAATCTGATCCAGCTCGAGGAAGTTTTGGTCTTGAAACCCTGGAATCAGCCTATTGAGTAGCTCCATGATGGAAGTCGCAAGACTCATCCAAACTTTTGATGTTCAACTTCGAAAAGAATTGCTGCATTCCAGGTCCGGACTATTTCGAAATAGCCAGGGTGAATTGTATGTTCGCTCAAATATACCCTTGGGCCAACGCTACGCTGAGGAAGTGGTCGGAATATTCGCAGATTCTGCGGATCTGGATTTCTTTTACAAGGTTTATCTAAAAGAAGATGTTTGAAGGTTACCGCTCCTTGATTGGAGTGCTATTTGCACTGGGACGGGGAGCACAATCTGTCGACGGATTGGTGCTGATAATTTATTAGATGTAATTTTGGTTTTAGGAGGTCAAAATGTCAGATAAAATGGCTATGGTTCCACCAGCGGTCAATGAACCCATACTGAACTATGCTCCCGGCTCAGCTGAGCGAGTGGAACTCATCTCAACACTAAAAAAAATGAAATCCGAAATTGTTGAGATTCCATTAATAATAGGTGGCAAGGAAATTTATACTGGAAATACTGCCACTAATGTAATGCCACATAATCATCAACATGTCTTAGCCAATTATCAATTGGCTGGTCCCGACGAGATTGCCTTAGCGATTGAAAGCTCACAAAAAGCCTGGAAAACCTGGTCCGTGATGCCCTGGGAAAGTCGGGTAGCTATTTTTAAACGTATGGCCGTACTATTAGCCCACCCTTATGGGCATATTGTCAATGCGGCAACCATGCTGGGTCAAAGTAAGAACGCCTATCAGGCTGAAATTGATGCTGCGTGCGAATTAATTGATTTTTTTAATTTTAATGCTCAATATCTCCAGGAAATATATCGACAGCAACCCCCATTCTCCCCTACAGGGACCTGGAATATGGTCGAGCATAGGGCGTTGGAGGGTTTCGTCTTCGCTGTAACACCCTTTAATTTTACATCGATTGCTGGGAATTTACCCACTGCACCCGTATTAATGGGCAATGTTGCGCTCTGGAAGCCTGCATCTTCATCCGTTTATTCAGGGTATTATCTCATGAAGATGTTTAAGGAGGCTGGTCTACCTGACGGCGTTATCAATTTTATTCCGGGAAAAGGGTCTATCGTTGGTCCCCAAGTTATGGATAGTGAACACCTTGCCGGTATTCACTTTACTGGATCCACAGCCGTATTCCAGAGTATGTGGAAAACAATTGGCGATAATATTTCAAAATATAGAACCTACCCTCGCATCGTCGGTGAAACGGGTGGAAAAGATTTTATTGTTGCCCATGAATCAGCAAGGATGGAAGTGCTCCGAACAGCCATAATCCGAGGTGCTTTTGAATATCAGGGACAAAAATGTTCTGCTGCTTCTCGGGTCTATATTCCTAGAGGTTTGTGGGCGGAAATCAAGGAAAGCTATGTTGCAGAAGTCGCCAAAATTAAAATGGGTGATGTGGAAGATTTTGGTAATTTTATGAACGCTGTGATCGATCGTGCCGCTTTTACTGATATTACCAATTATATCGAGTACGCCAGAACCCATGCGGATGCTGAAATTATAACAGGGGGTAATTATGATGACGCCATTGGTTATTTCATTGAACCCACCACAATCCTTACCACTGATCCACATTTTAAAACCATGGAAGAGGAAATATTCGGACCCGTTGTAACTATTTATGTGTATGATGAAAGCTGGGAAGAGATTCTGGATATCGTTGATGGAACCAGTCCATATGCTTTGACTGGAGCTGTCATTTCTAATGATAGGGAAGCCACCGAATTGGCAGTTGAAAAGTTACGCCATAGCGCTGGTAATTTTTATATCAACGACAAGCCGACGGGAGCTGTTGTGGGGCAGCAACCCTTTGGAGGTAGCAGGTCCTCAGGCACAAACGATAAAGCCGGTTCAATATTTAATCTGATCAGATGGGTCTCACAGCGCACGATTAAGGAGAATTTTTTACCTCCTACAGAGTTTCCATATCCCTTTATGGATAAAGAGTAACCGTTCAGGGTGCACCTGATTGTCGATCAAATGAAAGCGAGAAATGTCCAATTTTGAACAGCTAAATATTAGTGGCCGAAAAGTTCTCAAGCGTCCCCCCATAGATTCCGATTCATCTAAAGGAACATTGGTTCTACTTCATGGTTATGGTGCTGATGAATATGACTTAATGGGTCTTGCTCCATATTTTGATGAGAACCTTCAAATAATCAGCATTCGTGGACCCCGCTCAACTGTTTATGGTGGGGCTTCCTGGTTTGATATTGACATGCTCCCAGACGGCCGACTAAGATTCAATCCAGAACAAGCTCTGACGAGTACAGCGCTTGTTTTGAATACCATAAAGGAACTTCATTCCCAAGAAGTGATCACTGAAGATCGTGTGCTTCTTGGAGGTTTTAGCCAGGGAGCAAGCATCTCCAATTTGGTCACCCTTCAGAATCCAGAATTGGTGAGAGGCCTACTTATTATGAGTGGACGTCTGATTGATGATGCAATAGAATTACTCAAAGACCCTCAGTCCCTGTTGAATTTGCCAGTATTCGCAGGTCATGGGACAAATGATACTGTCATTCCTGTAGAATATGGTCGCCAGATTGTGGCATTCTGGGAAAAACTACCTGTTGAGCTTGTACATTATGAATACCCTATGGGGCATGAAATATCACAAAATGAATTGAGCCAGATTCAGGTTTGGCTGGATTCAGTCCATGATTAATTGAGTACGTTCCCTTCTAACCAGGCCTCAACGGAATCGTACGGGAAGTCTCTCCGTATTTTTTTAGCAATCTCAACTTGAGCTTTTCTCAAGCTATTCGAGAGCAGGCGATGTTCAATTACTTCAGTTTCGTCCAACCCCATTTTGGCTAACAAATCGCGTACATTTCCACCCATAACCCTGGCTAACCAAGGCTCAGTTAGTGCGACATAGGCGATTGGTCCCAATATATCCGATCGGTGGGAAAGGTAACTAAAGAGCAGGTCATCTCGTGTTGGGATCGGGTAGTGCTCAATGAGATGAAGCTCAAACTTGGACCTAATTTTTGAATAATGACCTCTTTTTCCACTCAGGTTAACTTTAGATATTAAATTAGAATTGAAAATAATTACATCGGTTTTTTTTAACCACGCTTCTATTGATTCAGAATCCAACTCAGTTAAGCTTCTAAGTTTGTGAAAATTTACCTTCCTGTTTGCGAACAAGTTTGTGATGTATTTTCCAGTATCACTGAAATGGTAAACGCAAATGGGTAACAGGTCTCTGGATTTGGAGCTGGCAACATTTCTCAGAATATCTTCCATCTTTTGATCAAGGGTAGACCAAACTCGATCTAATCCTTTCTTTTTTAAATTGAAAAAGGCCATATTATCAATCCCGTCGTTTTCTTTAGTGCTAAATTGAGTAAATATAGAGAAAGTCTTTGTGAAAACAACTCGTGACGAAGCAAGTCGGCCAATGGTCATATACAATCGGAAAAAATACTGGGCTCTGGAACCGCTTGTCGACCAAAATCAGTTAGAACTTGTGCTCTTCAAATAATGTATATATTGTCACCCATAGTTATAGTGAGCATCTATAGGTTCAGGAGGAATCAATGAATAAAATATTAGCTATCATACTTGCAAGTACTGGAATATTAATGTATGGCTGTAATGACAATAAGAGCTCTGCAGTTTTAGGAGACAATGCTGCGCCCATCATGGTTTCTGGTCGCTTGGAAGGTGGCTATCGACAAATTACCATGAGGCTCTCTGGTGAACCAGTAGAGCTAACGGTTTATCGCGGTGATTACATAAAGTTTCACCTGGATGATCAGGGTGATCCACAAGTTGATTACCAACTTGATGTGCCTGAATTGGGCATCAGCTCAATAATTAAGGATACCAATACTGAGCAACCCTTCTTTAAAATGAAGAAAAGTGGCAAATATGAATTTAGTGTTGGTGAACAACACGGAACAATTGAGGTAGTTGAACTGCGCCAATCTAATTACACGGAGCTCTCAGCTGAGGAAGCCTGGGAGATGATGATGAAAAACCCTCCCTTCCTGCTTGATGTGAGAACATCTGCTGAATACAGCCGTGGTTATTTAAAAGATGCCGTTCTGATGCCACTTCAGGACCTCCAGGCTCGGGCTGGTGAACTTGAGAGATATAAGAATCAACCCATTCTGATTTACTGTGCAACTGGGAACAGGAGTACAACGGCTTCAAAGATATTATTAGATCAGGGATTTATGAATGTGATGAATCTGCGCATGGGAATCATGGGGTGGGCCAGCAAGGGATATAATATTGAGTTTCAATAAATCTCATCCCAATTGATATACACCGGCGGTTCTACTTTCCAGTACTTCTGTCATTTATAATAAATTGTGTTTGTTTAGTGTTGAATTGCGATCAGGGGGCGAAAGGTGATCAACACTATGATCTCATCTGCCCATTGTGGCATTAGCGTGGATTCCGATGCAAAATTCGCCAGGCTGCTGGATATTTATTTCGAATCTGCCCCGTCGTTAGCACGTGGAGCCAACCCAGACCAAATCCGTGAAAACTGACCAAATATAAGCCGGGACCCAGATATAAATCGCGACCAATATCAATATGTGATAGATAATCCAGGGCCTGTTCAACTGAAACTTCAAGCCGGGGCTGCTTCAGCGAGACATATTGGCTGAGCGCCAATTCAGGCGATGGCTTGAGTTTACCATGATATACTTTGCCCATGTAAAGCCCGGAAGAAGTAAGTCGAAGCATTTGATTTAATTTGAGATAATCGTCATATAGAAGCCTGGGAATAGCTATTCGATGTTGTTCGCGGGTAATAAATACGTAACGATCAGAATTGGTCAACCAGTTACTATCAGCTGAAAAATCACTCCGCCTTGTCTTCGTATTGCGTCTCGGTTTGACTTTGACTTGTGGTAATACCTGTTTGCGCTTCTGCTTGAAAGCAGCAATATAGAAACCCTCACCTTTTAGCAGATGGGGAAAGAAGCGATAGCCAGGATTCTCAGTGGTGCCAATGACAACACCCCAGGATTCTGGAATCGGGATTTGAATCGGATCCAGGTCATACTGAGTCTGGAGCCATTTCATATTATCCTCATTCTCAAGAGTTGAGAACGTACAGGTACTGTAGATTATTACGCCATCGCTTGCCAGGGCTGGCATGACATCAGCCAGGATTCGTTTTTGGCGGCTAGCGCATAGCATAACATTCTCTTCGGACCATTCATTCATTGCCGATGGCTCTTTGCGCATGAGACCTTCACCCGAACAGGGAGCATCGACCACGATTAAATCAAAAAAACCGGGAAGTTTATTGAAGTATTTCGGATCACTCTGCGTCACCATATGGTTATCACCGCCCCAGCGGGTCAAATTCTGTTTGAGAACCTTGTTCCGAGATGAGATGATCTCATTGGCTACCAGGAGCGAGTCCTTTGTCAACATGGATTGTAGCAAGGTGCTTTTACCTCCGGGAGCAGCGCTCAAATCCAGCACACGTTGGTTTTTATCAAGATCGATTGCTGCTTTCAGGATATGTTCGAGGAACATGGATGACGCTTCCTGTACATAATAAGCGCCTGCATGGAAAAGTGGGTCATGCGTAAATCCAGGTCGCGACTCTAGATATCTCCCCTGAGAACTCCATGGAATCGCTTCTCCATGATGAATTGAGTCTGACAATTTATTCGGATTGAGACGAATAGACACTGGAGCTTTTGTAGTCATTGCTGAGACGAATGATTTGAATCCTAGTCCTAACTGATCAGCCAGCCTATTTTGTAGGGCTATCGGCAATTGAAGTATAGGTGAAGTCATAGCTGAAACTAATTTCAGGATTGGGAAATGAAATCTCTAATCAGCCTGGTGGGAGATTATCTATAGTTTCACTTTGGCAATAAAATATTTTCGCATATGCTGTTGATGGGCACCATATTTGCTTTTACCAAAAGACTAGGTTAGTAACTGAAATGGAACAAAATAAATTGAAAGACCCAATTATTTAAGGCATTCTGGTTGGGGGAAGAAACGAAAATTGAGGAGTAAATATCATGTCATTATTGAAAACTAAGTTAGAAGAAATCATCCCAGCATTTAGGGCTGAAGTCAATGATATTCGAACCAATCATGGTGACAAAAAGTTGTGTGATGTTACTGTAGCTCAGGCCTATGGGGGTATGCGTGGCGTAAAAGTCATGATTACAGAAACATCTGCATTAGACCCAGATGAAGGGATTCGCTTCCGCGGATTCACTATTCCCGATCTCCAAAAAAAATTACCCCACGCTGCTGAAGGCGAAGAACCATTGCCTGAGGGTCTTTTTTATCTGCTCATGACCGGTGAATTGCCAACAGCAGAAAATATTACTGAGATCACCCGAGAGTGGCAGGAGAGAGGCACGCTTCCTGCGCATGTCTACAAAGTTATCGACGCGTTACCAAAAGATACACACCCAATGACTCAATTTTCCGCCGGTATTGTTGCTCAACAAACCGAATCCATTTTTGCTGCCGAGTATCGCTCAGGTTTGAATAAAATAGATTATTGGAAACCAGTTTACGAAGATACCATGAATCTGCTTGCCAGACTCCCTGCTTTGGCCGCCTACATCTATCGTCGATCGTATAAAGATGGAGCAATCATCCCAGCCGATCCTAATCTGGATTGGGGAGGTAACTTTGCCCATATGATGGGCTTTGATACAAAGATGTTCAGAGAACTTATGCGAATCTATCTGACCATTCACGCCGATCATGAAGGCGGAAACGTCTCTGCCCATACCACACACCTGGTGGGCTCAACCCTGTCCGATGTCTATTACGCTCTTTCTGCAGGTATGAATGGACTGGCAGGTCCTCTGCATGGTCTGGCCAATCAGGAAGTTTTACGCTGGATAATGGATGTTAAAGATCAGCTGGGTGGGGGTGTACCCTCTATGGAAGATCTAAAGAAATTTGTCTGGGATACACTTGCATCGGGTAATGTGATCCCGGGATATGGTCATGCGGTTCTAAGAAAAACTGACCCACGCTATTCAGCCCAGCGTGAGTTCGCTCTGAAACACATGCCTGATGATGAGCTGTTCAAGGTTGTTAGCATGCTTTATGAGATTGTCCCACCGATTCTGCTTGAACAGGGCAAAGCTAAAAATCCATGGCCCAACGTAGATGCGCATTCAGGTGTACTGCTTGTGCATAATGGCATGCATGAGTACGATTTCTATACCGTGCTCTTCGGTGTTTCTCGCGCAATGGGCGTACTTGCCTCAACCGTTTGGGACAGAGCAATTGGTCTCCCTCTGGAAAGACCAAAATCACTCACCACAGAATACATTAAATCCATATTGTAAGCGGGGAGAATCCGACAGCAAAAAAGCCCGGGTGAACACCTGGGCTTTTTTTATTCTCATTTGCTAGTATTGGGCTCATGCAAACATATTTATTTTATTTTTAATTAGGTTGACTACAAATGACTCATAAATTTGGCGCACCTAACTCTAATGATTTGGTGAAATTCTACTAGGTAAAATGTGCATCAAAAAAATGGAATCGAATTTTAATGCAACTTAAAGATACTCGGATTCTCATTGTAGAAGACGAAATAGTCATCGCCAGCGAAATAAAGCTACGACTTGAAGCGATGGGTTATGGCGTTATTGGTATCGTTAATAATGGGCGAGATGCAATCAAAAAGGCGCAGCTTTATGAGCCGGATGTGGTATTGATGGACATTACGCTCAAAGGCAAAATGAATGGCCTGGAAGCAGCCCGGGAAATAGATAAAAATAATGATATACCCGTAATATTTATTACCGCTCATACCGATCGATCTACTCTGGATTCAGCCCGGGAAACGAGTTCACATGGCATCTTTACCAAACCATTCAGCGATGACGAACTGCAAGCGGCAATCCAACAGGCTACCATTTCCAAAGTAATGACCAATTATCTCGGCGAAAAGGATGGCGAGAAGAATGAATTAGATTCAGAATAGAATTTTACCATCTGCCCTTTTACTATAAGTATTTGACCAGTCCACCCTGGTCTTTTTCAATTTTAAACCCAAATTTATAGAAATAACCCGGATGAAGAAAACCGGTACTTATGATCAACTTCTTGGCATTTCGCATCCGATTCACAAATTCATCTAACAGACCCCGACTCACACCGCTGCCCCTATAACTTTCCGAGATAACTACTTTATCCATGTAGACGGTATCCCCACCTTGATCAAGATAAAAAAGCCCGCCGATCACCCGTTCTTTTTTATTTAGGGCGACTAAAAATTTATGCTCCTGAGTAAAATTAACATCCAGATGGGCATGAATGAAAAGTTGCTGCAATTGAATGATTTCCTTGGGATGCATGGCCCGTCGAATATGGAAAGTTGTCCCCTTACTGTCATGACGAGAAATCATTATTTCAACCTCGTCCAGCGCTGTAGAACGTGTAGCAATGAGCTCAATATCCTCACTTGGTGGCAACTCGGGGAAGGCCAGCCGCTTTAGGAAAAAAGCGGAATACTCATCAAGCTCGTGGGAACCGATAAACTGACTTATTTCACTCTGCAGACTGCCCCCATCGAATTCATGTTGCCGCAAATTGCGGGCAAGAATCGAAAGGTAGCTCTTGAATTCCTCATCTCTCTCTGAAAATACAGTTTGAGTGAAAAGTTGAACACGAGCATCTGGGAATGCTGCTTCGCTATCCTGGATATTATAGTCTCTATAGAGATCTTTAAGGAAGTGGGCTTTAGCATTCAAGGTTGCAGCCTGATTAATAGATAGCCAGCGGTGATAGCGGCGAATGGCGAAATAGACAGATTTACTCTGGAATCCGTGCTCCTCAACCTTGCTTAGAAATAATCCCAGATCAGCTCTTCTAGCATCTGATGTTTCAGCAGCATTTAAAATTGCTTCAAAAAAACGAGCACTATGCTTGTCTCCTAGAGCCTCTTGAATGGCATGGTAAATTATATCCGTCTTAATTTCTAGATGAAAATCGGGGAAATCCTGTTCAGTTTTTCGGACAAATGAAGTCTCCAAATTCTCCAAAAACACCAACTCTGATTTGACCGGTTGGATTCCAGAAATGGACACCAGCCTCCCACCGATATGATAATCGTGAATCGGAACGATTATTTTTCCGGCGCTGGGATCTCCTACCATTTTTTTAAATCGGGTTCGCTTCCAAAAACTGGTGTAGGTAAATACGGCCGTCCAGACAAAATGTGGCCAAATATGCTCGGGTGAGGGCATCTCATCGGATGAACCTGCCCAGACAGCATGCTTGAGGTAATCTCTGACAGTCATCCCAGAGATAAATTCTTCCGACCACAGATCATATTCAGGTTGATGGGACCCGATTGTTTCAACCAATTGGTTGAAATGGTTATCGTTGGCACACGCCAATAACCAGAACAGCTCGGTGTAAAGTTGATCCTGAGCAAGGTCCTCATTCAGGTTAATCGCAAACTTGTAGCTTCGCTCTTTACTTTGAACTGAAACCCGGTAAACGCTTTTACCGTGGGCAGATCCGAGCAAGGTTATCCATATTCCCTGAGGTGGGATATCAAGGAGGGTAAGTTGTGTCCCCTTGAAAAATGTGAATAATGATTCATTCAAGAATTGGGTGTTTTTGAATGTGGCTGAAATTCGCTGACGATGTTCAGAAGATACGGATTTATCAAACAACAATATGTCATCCCAGGCAAAGGTTTGTTGTAAATCGATATCTGCCGCCTCAGGCTCGATATCAGTCATTGATAGTGAGAAATTATGGCTAAGTGCTTCATAGACCGCCAGAATCTGATTTCTCAGATTACCCTCATTTGGCAGATTAACAACAGCGCTAATTAAAGCGGAGCGGATCGACGGGAAATATTTAGGATATTGTCTTGACCAGGAAAATAGGATGCCCAGTATATTTTTCAATAAAATGGAGGTTTTTAGAGCGTCAGCTTCCTGGTTGGAAAGCCATTTTAAATAATTTGTCGTTAATGCAACTTTGTGACTATTTATATTTGACCAAGAGGTTTCGGCTGTTTCCGGTGTGAACAATATTTTACGACTTAACGCGAAGTTGACAATCCTCTCTAAATCGTTTGCGGGAAACAAAGCTACAACTTGTTGCACGGCAAATTGCGACTGCTGAAGAATATCCGATCGAATAAGACGGAGAAAAGCATATCGAACGATGTGTCTGATATTCTCGCCTGAATTAGAGTAAATTCGATTCAGTAAACGAAAGGCGGGTTGTGAAGGATCCAGAGTCTGAGAGTAAATGAGGCGAATCACAGGAATTAGGGCATCAAGCGAATAGTCAGAATGTTCAAGGGCTTTGGTCACATCGCGCTGATATTGAGCTAATTCATCACTGGAGTAATTGAGGTCTATCCATGCGCCTGGGAGCCAGGAGGGGATCTGATTTATGGGCTTGATCCTCAAACTTGAGTAATCCAGAAAATCTTCTAATTCTTTATTACCGATACAATATGCGAGCTGGCTGATAAATTCGTCAAACTGTAAAATATTCCCATCATACTGGTAGAATAAATTTCCGATCTGAACCTCGCCAACCCCGCGCTCAATTCGCAGTGAAAAACGACCATTTCTATGTTTTATGAAGGCTCCTTCAATCACCAGGTCATTTTGAGTCCAACCTCGCTGAAGAAAGACCCAACTTGGAATTTGAATTTCAAGATCACGCATGAAAAATGACTTGTAGGGCCTTTCATAGAGCTCGTCGATGGTAGTTTTGAAATTTTCAAGGATGGTTACCCGCTTATAAGTACCCTTTTCAGTAAGTTCACTCTTATCCTTACTAAAATCTCGGTCGATCTCACGAAAGTCCACAATACGTTCATAGGGCGCCAAGAATGCGTTTACAGAATGGATAACGGTTCCAACATAGTCGCGCAGCTTCTGTTTATCATCTCGAATTTTATGTATGTCTTTATGCCGCTGATTGAGCCTAACTAATGCTGTATTGTAGGGCATATGATCGCCAACGATAAATAGTTGGTGGATAGTCTCAAAGTCTCTGAATAAATTTTCAATCTTTTGAGGTGCTATAGTCTGTCCTTTGGCGTTTTTGTAGATTTCCTTTTTCCGGTCAATAATCTCGATTTGACCATTGCCAAGTAATTGGAAGATATCTCCAGTTGTGAACCAGCCCTCCGGGCGTTGGTCAACCTCTGTGGGTTTCCAATAGCTGCTTGAAACATAGGACCCCCGAATCCATAATTCTCCATCATCTGCTAATTTTATTTCCATCCCCGGCAGGGGAATGCCAACCGAATTTTCCAGATATCCATCCTTGGGCGTCATGGTAATCCCACCGGTGGCTTCTGTCATGCCGTACCCACTGTGAAGATGAATATCGTGGTCCTGAAAAAACCTGAATACTTCAGGTGGTAAATAACCAGCTGCTGAGAGCCCCCAATATAATTTTCCTCCACTAACCTCCTGAACTTTGCGGTGGACGGCATCGCCGTCAGTATTGAGTAAATCGACTTTTGAGCCAATTTTATCATAGATATCCTGCCACCGCTGTGGAATACTTATTAAGACGGAAGGTTGCATTTCCTTAAGATCACTTAGGAGTGATTCAATTCCCTTACCACTAGAGAAAGTATATTCGGCTCCCCAAAATATTGATCCCCACATCTCGAGAAATCTGCCGAAAGTGTGAAAAAGTGGCAGGAAGCACAGGAATCTATCAGTTTGACCCAGATTTAACGCCAGACTACGTGCAAAACGTTTGGCGATAATATTTTCATAGGTGAAAACGATTCCCTTGGGATATCCAGTTGTGCCAGAAGTGTACATAATTGTTGCGATTCCATCCAGCTGCACGGATAGCCGTATTCCCTCCAGCCAGTCAAGTGTTTCACCCGTGGCTCCGTCTTCAATAAGATGTTTGTATGATTTTACTATGGGGTTGGCTGAAGCTATATCGTTATAAGTAATTATTTGTTTCAGTTTTGGTAAATTTGGAAGGATACTTTCAATAATTCGCAGATGCTGAGAATCTGCGACAAAAATCCCTTCGATTTCAGCATGGTTCAGAATGTATTCGATCTGGGCTGGGGGCGCGGTTGGTTGGATAGGAACATTTACAAAACCGTAACTCAGACAGGCAATATCCGTGCAGGCGACCTCTAGGCTGTTTTCTGACAAGATGGCGATACGCGGAATCGTGCTTCCCATGAGATCGATAAGTCCTGAGGCAAGGTGGTCAACCGTGTTTCGAACAGCTGACCAGGATCTATTTTGCCATTCACGTCCCCTTTTAAAATTGAATATTACTTTCTGCCCAAACTGGTCCGCACGGCGATTAAATAAGACACCAGGCGTATAATTAAGTTTTCGGATGAGTTCAAGTTCAAGATTAAACCACTGGTTCTCAATCCCGCCCTGCTTGATCAACGACGTGAATACTGGATTCCAGCCTTGCTCAAGGAGGTAATTTAGGCTTTCACGGCTCCCTGAAGCGAGAATATGACCACCATATTTGAGAATATCTTTTGACCATCTCTCTAAATCTTCGAGCTTTAGCTCATTAAAATTTTCAAAATATTGGATGAGTTCATTTTCTAAATTAATCGAATCAAAATCAACATTGTCCAAGAGGTCATGAAGTGAATATTTCACCAAGTTTTCCTTTTATTTCAGCCGATAACATAGGTTTCTCTACTGTAAGTTCCAAATTAATTGCACCCACCTCCCAGGGCGCTTATGGGAAGTTAAAAAACCGCAAAAATTGGCAGGTTCATAAATAGAGAAAGGATTATTTGTGATGATAATGGTCCGATTATGATTATTATTATTCGGTTGTCAATTCCTATGATTTGACGGGGAAATGGCACAAGATTTGTCTCACTAACAGAGCAATGAAACAAATGGTACAAACATCGGATTTTTCAGGATCTGGCTTCTCGTTCGCATTTATTGACATGCGGCATCGTGAGAGTTGTATGAAAGCTGAAGTCCAATATTTAGGAGGAAAGCATGTCTAATCATGTTGCAGAATTCATGGCCGGTGTTCAGGCAAAGAACCCAGCCCAACCAGAGTTTTTACAGGCGGTAGAGGAAGTTGTCACATCCCTCATGCCAGTTATCGAACGTCATCCCCATTATCGGGAAGCCAAAATATTGGAGCGCATTGTTGAACCCGAGCGCGTCATTATGTTTCGCGTTCCCTGGGTCGATGATTCTTCTACCGT
>JABMOT010000277.1 GCA_013202385.1 Fidelibacterota bacterium | reverse complement strand
TCGTAGGCTTTGAAACTTACTTTGGGATGCAATGTCTTCTTCATATACAACTATAATATTAACAGTCATATATGCAAGATTATTCTAATATATTAAGCATTTTGAGGCAAAAAAAAGAGGCTACCCTTTTGGGACAGCCTCTTCTTTATTTCTGTGGCCAGGGACCAGCCTGCGCTCTATGCGCTACGGCTTGGCAGGCGGAATTGATGTTCAGCTACGCCTCCATCTTACTCCGCTTCGCCCCGGATGAACCGCGCTCGATTCTCTCGCTAGCTAGATAAATTCGCACCACGCAATAGAATCCAAAAAACCCACCGATGGTGGGCTTTTTAATTTCTGTGGCCAGGGATCCTCCTACGCCTTACAGGCTACGGCGGGATAAACGCCATTGAACCGCCGAAATTTATCCCGCTGAAGGGGAACACGTCGTAGATCCCGCCGTAGGGAAACACGCAGTGTCGGGGAAGTGTCGGGACGAGGATTTTCAGTAGTATGCAGACCAGCCGTCGCTCTTCGAGCTATGGCCTGGCATGCCCTTATGCAGTAAGGGCTAGCGGGTTTTAGTTGCGAAAAAATTGCGGCGATCAAGCTAATTTCCCACCATTAGCCGATAAGCGAAAAGTGCTTCCTGCTCTCATCATCTAAGATACCGCATCTAAAGCATAGCGTCGCGTCCATGGTCCCATGGCAGAAACAATATAATAAGGATAGGAATGGTCATGTTTATGTCTACATACACTGATAATTATAAACGCATAATATTTATGTACTTAAAAAGGGGAACAAAAATGGATCCAAACAAATTAGTTGCCAGATCTTTCGGAGTATTTTTTATTCTGGCCTTTATCACTTATGGCGCAGGAAGTAGTATTGTCGCATCGATAGCGAACGAGGCAGATAGTCTGGCAAGTATTTATGCGAATAAGGCAGGTATTGTCATAGGCGTCATCCTCATGGCACTCCTGCATTCATTTGTGAATATTGGGCTACCTGTCGTTATGTTTCCCCTCCTCAAACCAATCAACGAGAGATTTACCTATGCTTATCTGAGTGCAGGAATATCTGCAACGGTTGTGCTTATAGGTGGCACCGTATTCACACTCTTACTCTTGCCTCTCAGTGATACATATATGGAGGCTGGTTCTGCGGCAGGAAATCATTTTGAAACCCTTCGCTTACTCAGTGTGAAAGGTGGTTTTTATGCCTATCAGTTGGGCATGGCTGTCTGGGGCATCGGAGGTTTATTCCTTACGACGCTTCTTTACCAATCCAAACTTGTCCCACGCTTCATCTCGGTCTGGGGATTCATTGGCTACATCATTTTTATGGTCGGTACCATCCTTGAACTGTACGGCTACGGATATGGTGTACAATTGGCATTACCCGGAGGTTTATTCGAATTATTCCTGAGCTTCTGGTTAATCATCAAAGGATTCAACTCAAGCGACATTGCTTAATTGCAACAGTCGATCCATACATTGATACTATAGATACAAAAAGAATAGAGATATAAATGACACTTCAAGAAAATAATCAAATCAGTATTGGTAATGAGACCAAAATGAAAGCAGCTAAATATACAAGTTACGGTTCCCCTGAAGTTCTCCAGCTCGTTGAGTGTGAGAAGCCCGAACCCGCAGATAATGAAATTCTGATTAGAATTCATGCCACCACGGTTACAGCCACAGAAGTTACCTTCCGAAAAGGTGAACCCTATTTTTCCCGGCTATTTACTGGACTCACAAAACCCAAGCTGACTACCCTTGGGGAGGAACTCTCTGGAGTAGTTGAAGCCCTTGGCAAAGCGGTCACACGCTTCAAGGTGGGTGATGAGATTTTTGGGACAGCAGGACCAAAATTTGGTGCCAATGCTGAGTATCTCGCCTCATCTGAAGATGGTGTTTTGGCTATCAAACCTTCCAATCTGAATCATGAGGAAGCAGCAGCCAGTGTAGATGGCTTTTTAACGGCCCTCCCATTTCTTAGGGATACAGGCAAAATTCAACAGGGTCAAAAAGTCTTGATCTATGGTGCTGCCGGGAGTATCGGTTCAGCAGCGGTTCAGGTTGCCAATTACTATGGAGCTGAAGTGACTGCTGTTTGTAGCTCAGCCAATGTGGAATGGGTCAAAGCACTTGGTGCAAAGCATGTTATGGACTATACCAAGCAGGACTTTAACAAAACAGGAGAGACCTACGACATCGTTTTCGATGCGGTTGGCAAAATATCCTTCTCGGAGAGCAAAAAGTCACTTACTCCCCAGGGCATCTTTCTGGAGGCAGCATTTTCTATGGGATTCCTGGCGAAGGTACTCTGGACGTCAATGGGAAATGGGAAGAAAGCCAGGACTGCTGCTACAGGATTAAGAAAGCCAGTTGAAAGAATCAAGGATCTGGAACTCCTAAAAGGGCTTCTTGAATCAGGGCAGATCAAACCAGTTGTGGATAGAGCTTACCCCCTGGATCAGGTCGTTGAGGCACATAGATATGTTGAGCTGGGTCATAAAAAGGGCAATGTAGCAATAACAATAAATGGAAAAGCATAATGAAAACAATCGAAGTGAATAAGAAGTCAATACAGAGGATGGCAAAATTAGCCGCAGGACTGTATCTGCTCATTGCGGGGTTAGCCATCTACACGCATTTTTATGTACCTGGTGAATTGATTGTGGCTGGTGATGCTACCCTGACTGCAAAAAATATTGCTGCGAACCAGGGGTTCTTTCGAGGTGGTATTTTCAGTGAATTGCTCATCCTGTTGAGTGAAGTGGTGCTAACCATAATTCTTTATGTCATATTCAAACCAGTGAGTAAAACCCTCTCTTTGATTGCAGCCGTCTCCAGGTTGACAATGACCACTATTCATGGCTTCAATGTGCTGAACAGCATTTTCGTTTTAGTCCTTTTAAGTGGTGCGGGCTACCTGTCAGCGTTTGAACCTGATGAATTGAATGCTCTGGTTATGTTTTTTCTAGACGGGTATGCCTATGGATTTGGTCTTGGAATTGTATTTCTTGGATTGCATGCCATCCTGCTGGGTTATTTGATCTATGTATCGGGTTACTTTCCAAAAGTTCTTGGTGTTTTATTTGGACTCGCATCTTTAGGGTATTTCATAGATAGTTTTTCACTGCTGCTCCTGCCCAGCTATGTTCCTGGTCAAGCTTTCATCGCAATTCCCATTGCCCTGGCAGAAATCGCATTCCCCTTATGGCTTTTGTTTAAGGGAATAAACCTTGAGCATAAGGATTAACCATGAAGCGTGATCTTAAGCAACACAAATTCACCCGTATTCAACTCGTGCAGTATATAACTGTTTTCCTTATCAAAACCGGGGCGGAAGCCATTCTGGATGTAATTGTCATGCCAGTGGCACTGGTAGCAGGACTTTTGGATTTTATTGCCGGTCCCCAACATTCGTGGGATTTATTCCATAAAATGATGTACGGCTTCCACCGGATGGATGAATGGATAGACCAGTTTGGTATGCTCACTCCTGCAGACCTAGAGACAAACAGGACAAAATTGATGTCCAAATATACCAAGTAAAGGTGTATCACCTGTGGATATTGAGTAAACTTAGCTTGAAGAGAAGGTAGATGGACCCACAATTATTAGTCATCGGTATCAGCCAGTTTTTTTCACATCCTTTATCTCATTGAGATCAGTGTGGCTGGAAAATGCTGACGGAATTCAGATGGTAAGCGTCCTCGTGCCTATGCATTGGAAGGTTCACAAACCCAGGACTAGTTAGACACTTGATCCAATAATGTTATGGCGGGGGAGACTCAGCCCTTTTTTATAAATCGGTACCAAAAAAGTTTGCAATAAATTTGCAATCGTTGTCCCGATTTGTCCACGATTGTCCATTTCTCGCTAGAAAACTTGAAACTGGCCTAAAAACAAAAAACCCTCGTAAGTCTAAGAATTACAAGGGAATTATGTGGTGGCCAGGGATTCTCCTACGCCTTACAGGCTACGGCGGGATAAACTCCATTGAACCGCCGAAATTTAT
>JABMOT010000276.1 GCA_013202385.1 Fidelibacterota bacterium | reverse complement strand
GGATATTCCTGTAGCACAGAATCCAGCTCCATCTTATCGAGAACTGAGCTGATCAGTCGAACCAAGTGGTTCTCGGGTATCCATTCATCCAGACTTGAGGGAAATAGTAGGGACTGGTGTTGTTCGTAACTCTTGACCTTAACTTTTGACAGGGTTGGCTTATTCATATACAACTATATATGCGAGTATTATTGTAATGAATACACCCCAGATTACAAAAAAAAGAGGCTACCCTTTTGGGACAGCCTCTTTTTTTTATTAGGGTTTAAGAATGCTAGGCAGGTACTACTTTTATAGGTGGTTTTATCTGCGACATGATAACGGCTGCTATAATACACAGTATTCCACAAATGGTAAAGGCTAGCGGGAAATTTCCCATGTCGCCTAACCAGCCACCCATAATTGGGCCGAGGATACCGCCAAAACCATAGGCGAGAAAAATCCAGCCATAATTCTGACCGATAAATTTGCTTCCAAAAGTATCAGCTGTGATCGTGGGGAAGAGTGAGAAATTTCCGCCAAAATTAAAACCAATGAGCGTGGCACCCAGGTACAATAATGCTGGCGTACCAGCCATCCATTGAAATAGGATAACAACCACACCCTGACTGGCCATCATGATAATGATGGACCTTTTTCGCCCCAGTTTATCACTAATAGCACCCCAGGCAATTCTACCGATTCCATTCGCCAACGAGAAGAAAACAGCCATAGCTGTTCCGGCAATTGCGCTGGCAGCAACTTTATCTATTCCATTCCCGGTCAGTGCAACCATTGGCCACAGTTTCATTAGACCAATACTCATCAATCCGGCACTTGCACCAAACGCGAAGGTCATGGAAATAAAATGAAACTGAGGAGTTTTCAACATCTCCATGCTATTAAAGCCATCTTCGTCAGCGCTGGTTTTTCCACTGGCGTTCAGCGGTGGAACATATCCTTCTGGTACCCATCCGACAGGTGGGAAGATCATCCAGGTGCCGCCAAGGAGAATCATGAGCATAAATATGGCACCAAAAGCCGTAAAGGTTGTGCTGAGGCCATAAAGTTCTATGAAGCTACCCCAGGATCCTGCGAGTTTCACCCATAAGGTTGCGCCAAAACCAAACCCTGAAACAGCCAACCCAGTGATGAGTCCTTTTTTATCTGGAAACCATCGCATGCCTACGGCAATAGGGACAACATATGCCAGACCTATACCTGCACCACCGATTATACCGATGAATACGATGAGGGCGAGAAAACTTGTGCCACCAAAAAGACCGGCCAGTAAATATCCGGAACCAAGCACAAATCCACCTGACATCGCTACTTTGCGAGGTCCATATTTAGGCATTATCCGACCTGCTAATACCATAACGATTGCAAAAAAGAAAAGGCCAGTGGCAAAGACACCTTGGGTCATTGCTTTTGTCCATCCAGCATCAACCAATGATGGTGTAAAAACGGACCAGGCATAGATTGCACCAAGAGCTAGCTGAATAAGCACAGCTCCTACAACGACAAACCATCGATTTTTAATTTCCATGTTTTCTCCCCATGCTGTTAATCTTTATGTTGATAAATATTTAAAACTGATTGTGTTTATTTGCATGAATGGTGCCAAGTTTGCATCATTTTTGCATCATTTTTGCATTATTGTGTATTTTGAATAGATGATTAACATTAAAGGGTGCCTTATAACAAAAGTTAAGTAAACAATAATATATATCCAGTCAACCAAAGGGGTGTGCTATGGCTATGGTAAAAAAACGTCGGTATCATTTGGAACACAGGGACGATCCGTTAGAGGTTATCGTACGAGGTACAGACATACTAAATGAACCGCTGCTGAATAAGGGTACAGCATTTAGTGAAGAAGAGCGTGATCAATTGGGGCTGCGGGGTTTGGTCCCGCCAAAAGTTACAGCAATAGAAGAACAGGTTATCAGGGTTCTGGAAAATTACGGGCGAAAAACTGATCCCCTCGAAAAATTCATCTTTTTGGCGAGTCTTCATGACAGAAATGAAACTTTGTATTATAAAGTGCTCACAGAAAATTTGATGGAAATGACTCCCATCGTTTATACCCCTGTTGTTGGTGATGCATGCCAACAATTTGGCCATATTTATCGCAAGAATCGAGGAATGTATCTTAGTCTCAACGACAAAGGTCAAATTCGTCGTATGTTTGACAACTGGAAGCAGGATGAAATTGATATTATTGTAATATCTGATGGCAGTAGGATATTGGGATTGGGGGATCTCGGTGCCAATGGTATGGGTATACCGATTGGTAAGTTAGCCCTCTATGTAGCTGGCGGTGGCATCTTTCCCTGCAAAACTTTACCCATACTTTTAGATGCAGGGACAAACAATCAAGATTTGTTGGACGATCCACTTTATCTGGGTCTTCATCAAAAGCGAGGCAGCGATGAAGAATACTACGCGCTTGTTGATGAATTTGTGAATGCTGTTCAAGATCGGTGGCCAAAAGCATTGATTCAATGGGAAGATTTTACAAACAATCATGCTTTTCCATTATTGAATAAGTACAGGGACAAGGTTTTATGCTTTAATGATGACATTCAGGGCACAGGTGCAGTCGCCTTATCAGGTTTGTTAGGCGGTATGCGCATGAAAGGCGAGAAACTTGCTGAACAGCGAATCATCTTTTATGGGGCAGGTTCAGCAGCTGTTGGCATTGCTGACATGATCGTGGCTGGCATTGTTGAAGAGAGTGGCATGACCGAAAAGGAAGCGAGAAAGCTATTCTGGCTCATCGATAGCCAGGGTTTGGTCATAAAAAATGGTTCAAGACCACTGCAGGATCACAAGGTTCTCTATGCGCGAGATGAGGAGCCAATTGATAATTTGCTTGCGGTTATTAAATCTGCAAAGCCTACGATTCTTGTAGGTGTGAGTGGACAGGGTCAATCCTTCACCAAAGATGTTGTCCAGGAGATGCTGAATTACTCGGAGCAACCGATTATCTTTGCCCTTTCAAACCCCACATCAAAATCTGAGTGCAGCGCAGAGCAAGCCTATCACTGGACTGACGGGAAGGCTATTTTTGCAAGCGGTAGTCCCTTCGATCCAGTGCGTATGAAAGGAAAAATATATGTTCCCGGTCAAGGCAATAATATGTTCATTTTCCCAGGTGTCGGTTTGGGCGCATCCATCTGCCAAGCTAAAAAAGTAACTGATGCCATGTTCTATGCAGCAGCTAAAACCCTAGCTGAAATGGTCACTGAGGAAGAACTATCACTGAGGACCGTATATCCTGATTTGCGGAAGATTCGCAAAATCTCTGCGACCATTGCTGTAGGTGTTTGTGAAATGGCATTTGATAATGGTCTTGCCGGTATTGAGAGGCCGGCTGATATTGCTGCATTCGTTGAAGGAAAAATGTTTCAACCACAATATTCAAAATATGTAGCCGCTAGCGAATAAAATCAATTCAGAGTAGCTCTATAAATAGCCCTTATTCCAAGCGATTGATTGAGGGCTATTTTTTTTCACCATCCTTGAAAAATAACTAATCAATCCCTTTTAATTTTAAAGTTTTGATTAAAATGGAACGATGAAACGTTCAGAACACACCTTTCTATACATCATTTTGATTATAGCTATGTCCACCTGGGGCTTGTCATGGACAAATGGCAAAATATTAGGGAACTATACGAGTATCCCAATAATAATGGTTTGGCGATTTTTTATCGCAGCACTGGCGATGTTTTTGGTATTGATTATTAGAAAAACTCCCTGGCAGGTAAAGCTTAAAGGTTTTCCTCCTATCCTAGTAAGCGCGGTCTTTATGGTCCTTTACAATCATTTTTATTTTACAGGCACACATTTAGGCGCTGCCGGTGCGGGAGGGGTGTTTGTCACAACTCTGAATCCAATTTTAACTTTTCTTTTAATCTCGCTTGTCAGATTCGAAAGACCAAATAATCGATCCATCTTTGGACTGCTCCTCGGTATTTTAGGAGGGTCGATTCTCCTAAATATCTGGCAGGATGGGTGGTCAGTTGTCTTTCAAAATGGTAATCAATATTTTGTTATGTGTGCTGTGTCCTGGGCTTTCCTGACCTGGATTTCCTCTACTATCAACAAACACATGAGTACTTTGACCTATAGTTTCTGGCTCTATCTGTCAAGTTCATTGATATCCTTATTTATTATCGGGGATGATCAAGTATTCTCAGTTTTTCAACTGGATTTTATCTTCTGGATAAATTTGCTGGCGGTATCAGTAGGGGCAATGGCTTTTGCCACAACAGCCTATTTCATTGCGACCTCTAAACTTGGCTCGGAAAAAGCTGCTGCATTTATCTTTACGGTACCTGTAAGCGCTATGCTTTTTAGTATGCTGATTCTAAATGAACCCTTACGGGTCAACGTTCTTCTAGGTGGAGCACTCTCAATCATGGCTGTCATTATGATAAATACGCGTAAAAATGTTACTTCTATCATAGATTCAGATTTATAATATTACAAAATTAAGTCTATATTCACTATCATGCTAAAACACCTGATTCCACTTTCATTCGCACTAATTCTGCTAACTGGTTGCCATTCCGGTCAGGAGAAGCCCAATGATCCGAAGGGTCTTGAACTTGAGTGGACGCCAATAGATTCTATAAATCACAATTTACCAGAAGGGATCAAAGCCTTCCAGGCTATCCATGCTGGAGCCAATCTCAGGGCTTGGTATGTTCGTGTTCAGGAGTCATCACCAGAAATTGAGAGCCGGGTGATTGTATCCGAAGATGAAGACCGACGAGAGACTGTCTCTGAATTTGCAAATCGACTCGGGGCAGCTGTCATGATCAATGGCGGTTATTTTAGGATGGATTTGAACCCAGCTGATCATGTAGGCATTCTCAAGGTGGATAACACTTTAATACACGCTGCAACAAGCTCTGTTCTGCGGGGTGAACAAAGATTCTATCTCCATCGTGCTGCTATTGGTTTTGATGAAAACGATAAATTGGCTATTAACTGGGTGTCGAGTAGTGGAGATTCTGTGTATAGCTGGGACCGTCCTATATACAATGTACCGGAACATCCTGGCGCTCAGATTGATACTAGTCATCGTCACATTTGGACTTATAGAGATATTCTCGGGGGGGGACCGTTACTTATACGTGACGGAGAAATATTCATCCCCATCGATGAAGAAGTATTTTTTGGGACAGCTATTCCCGATGTCCATCCCAGAACAGCGGCTGGCAAGACAAAAAATGGCGATTTAATACTACTATTGGTTGATGGTCGACAACTTATTAGTCGAGGGGTTGATCTTTGGGAATTGGCAAAGATCTTGTTGGATATCGGTTGTGAAGACGCCATAAATCTAGATGGTGGAGGCTCTTCTGCACTGGTGGTGAACGGTGTCCTGTTAAATCGACCAGCAGGCACTTCAACCGAAAGAGAAGTAATGTCTGCAATCGCTGTGTTTTCGAACTAATTCAATCTTTTTAGGGTAAATAAAAAAGAGGCTGTCTCAGAACCTGAGGCGGCCTCTATTTTTTTGCCACGGATTAACACAGATTTTCACGGATGCATGTAAAATCAGTTGTTAAACTTTATATCAGATTTTAAAGAGCT
>JABMOT010000275.1 GCA_013202385.1 Fidelibacterota bacterium | reverse complement strand
TCCCAACCGCAGTGGGACCGGATGTCCGCTGGGCAAAGCTGAAAGATATGTTCAACGAATAGGAGATTTTATCTCGTGGCTGTACCAAAAAGAAAAACTTCGCGCTCCAAAAGAGATAAGCGTCGTACCCATTTGAAGGCGACTCTTGCCAATCTGATAATTTGCACCAATTGCAATGAACCTAAATTACCCCATCGAGTTTGCCCTCATTGTGGTTATTACAAGGGGAAACAGGTACTCATTCCTAAAGAAGTTTGATTCCAAAAATGAAAATCGTGGTTGATACAATGGGGGGCGATAACGCCCCTTTTATCAATATCGAAGGAGCCATTCAATATCTGAATGACCCAAAGAGCAAAGGCGAAGTTATCCTGGTCGGTCCGGAAACCCTCATTCGCCAGGAGCTCCAATCCCGATCATTTGAGAGCCCACAACTCCATATCCAGCACGCCTCAGAGGTTGTGACCATGGATGATTCCCCCACTCGTTCATACAGAGAAAAGAAATATTCTTCGATGCGTGTCGGGATTGAATTGGTTAAAAGCGGTGAGGGCGATGCGTTCATATCGGCAGGGAGTACTGGAGCCGCAATGACATACTCCTTACTCTGTCTGGGCAGGATTCCCGGAGTAGATAAACCGGCGATTGGGGCATTCATGCCACACGAACAAGGTGCGACACTCTTACTCGATGTTGGGGCTGTTGCATTAGCGAGACCCAAGAATCTGCTTCAGTTTGGTATTATGGGGAGCATCGTTTATAGTAAAATTTCAAAAAAGAAGTCCCCGCGAGTTGCTTTGATGAGTAATGGTGAGGAATCTGAAAAAGGGACTCCGCTGGTAAGAGAGGCTAAGCGACTGCTCAAGGCATCTAACTTAAATTTTCAGGGATACGCTGAGGGTCGAGACATATTCAATAACAAGTTTGATGTCATCATTACCGATGGATTTACAGGTAACGTTGCTTTGAAATTGGCCGAGAGTACCTTCAAAACGCTTTTTTCCATGATAAAAAGCAGGCTGGATCGTCCCAGCCGACGCATCGGAGCAAGACTGATCAAGCCAGTTTTTACAGAATTGATAGGTATCTTTGACCCAAATAATTATGGCGGTTCTCCCCTGCTAGGGGTAAAGGGTATTTCTCTTGTTGCTCATGGAAGCTCCAACGAAAGAGCGATTAAAAACGCACTTTTTGAAGCCCAGCACTTGGTTAATTCCAATCTGATCGAAACTATAGAGCAGGAAATTACAGCATCTTTATCCAGCATCACTTACAAAGATATCGACGAAGAAATTATCTATCATTAATCAATCAGGAAATTTAAAATGATCAGAGCTGCAATAACTGGAGTCGCCTCCTATGTACCAGAAAAAATACTTACCAATTTCGATCTGGAAAAATTGGTGGATACCAATGATGAGTGGATCGTAAGCCGCACTGGAATTCGCGAAAGACATGTTGCCGCCGACGGTGAAGCCAGTTCTGATATGAGTGTTCAAGCAGTTAATAAACTGCTTCTGGAAACAGGTACAAAAGCCGAAGAGATTGATGCTATAATTGTTGCTACAGTTACTCCAGATATGCTTTTTCCCTCAACTGCAGCGCTAATCCAGCATAAGATCGGAGCCACCAAGGCCTGGGGTTATGATCTTTCTGGTGCTTGCTCGGGTTTTCTTTTTGCGCTAAAATCTGGCGGCTCACTGATCCAGACAGGTCACAAAAAGGTAATTGTCGTTGGTGTGGACACCATGAGTTCAATCTTGGATTATACTGACCGAAATACTTGTATTCTCTTTGGTGATGGTGCCGGAGCCGTCCTACTGGAACCTACTGAAGACGAAAACTATGGAATTATTGATGACCTGCTTTTTATCGATGGTTCCGGTGCAGATGCCCTGCATATGAAAGCCGGAGGGAGTCGGAAACCGGCAACCCATGCAACCATTGATGCTCGGGAGCACTATATCTGGCAAGATGGGAAAAGTGTCTTTAAAAGAGCTTCTACCGATATGGCTGAAGTGAGTGCGGCAATTCTGAAAAAGAATAATTTCAATTCCGAAGATGTGGCCATCTTTATTCCCCACCAGGCAAACAAACGCATCATCGACATGGCCGCTAGAAAAGCTGGTTTTAGGGACGAACAAGTGTTAATTAATATCGATAAATATGGCAATACCACAGCCGCCACCCTTCCCCTTGGGCTGGATGAAGTTGTTAAAGAAAAACGTATCAAAGACGGTGATCTGGTTTTGCTGGCAGCATTTGGAGCGGGGTATACCTGGGGTAGCATATTGCTACGCTACGGACCTGGCAAGAAAGGTTGAAATATGAAACGTGCGCTCGTCTTTCCGGGTCAGGCATCTCAATATGTTGGGATGGGCCAGGATATATTTGATAATCATCCCTCTGTCCAGGCGATGTATGCTGCAGCTCAAGAAATCCTCGGTTTTGATCTCGCAGATGTGACCTTTAACGGCCCACTGGAGTCTTTAACTAAAACAAAAGTGACTCAGCCAGCACTCTTTGTAATTTCGGCAGCAATTTTCTCGCTCCTGCCAAAATCCTTAAAATTTCAAGCGACAGCAGGACACAGTCTGGGTGAGTATTCGGCACTTTTCGCGGCAGGGGTACTAAGTTTTGAGGACACACTCGCTATTGTCAAAGTGCGAGCAGAGGGCATGCATGCTGCTGGAAAATCTCAGCCAGGAACCATGGCGGCAATCCTGAATATGTCCAGGGAAGATATTGGGAAGGTTTGTAAACACGGATCATTACGCGGCATTGTACAAGCTGCCAATTATAATTCACCAGGCCAGATCGTTATTTCTGGAGAAACCGTAGCCGTCCATTACGCCATGGAGATCGCAAAAAATCTCGGTGCTCGCAAAGTCATCCCTTTAAATGTGAGCGGCGCTTTCCACTCTCCCTTGATGGCACCGGCAAAAGTGAAATTAAGCGCTATTATTGAAAAAACAAAATTCAACAAAGCCAAAGTTCCAGTCATTGCCAATGTTGATGCCGCTCCCACATCTGATCCAGAGAAAATCAAAGCAAATCTGCTTAATCAAATGGAGAATCCAGTTCTATGGGAGGATAGCGTGGAGTTTTTGCTTAAGGATGGTTATACGGATTTCATTGAAATTGGTCCCGGACGGGTGCTACAAGGTTTGATCAAACGCATTAATAAGGATGTTTCCGCAAGCGGGATTGCTACACAAGCCGAATTGGAGGCACATTCATGATTGATTATCACGGAAAAGTAGCGCTAATAACTGGAGCTACACGTGGCATCGGTTACCAGATCGCCTTAAGTCTGGCCACATTGGGGGCTAAGATCGTCATAAGCAGTCGAAGTTCTGAGGACTGTCAACGAGTACAGCAAGAATTTGAAGCCATGGGATTTTCCTGTTTGGGTATGGCTGCCGATGTGTCCTCGTCTGAGGATTGCAAAGCATTGAGTGCTGCAGCTATTGAAACCTTCGGGCAGGTTGATGTTCTGGTAAACAATGCAGGTATTACCAAAGACAATCTGATCATGCGGATGAAAGAAGACCAATGGGATGATATCATGAATGTCAATCTGAAAAGCGTTTTCAATATGTCCCAGGCTTTATTACGAAATTTTTTAAAACTGAGAGCTGGTCGTATCATTAATATCACCTCAGTAGTAGGTCAAATGGGGAATGCTGGTCAATCTAATTATGCAGCTTCCAAGGCTGGTATTATTGGGTTTACAAAGTCTTTATCCAAGGAAGTTGGGTCAAGAGGAATTACTGTGAATGCCGTTG